>JANMBZ010000204.1:0-36582 GCA_031360765.1 Chitinophagaceae bacterium | reverse complement strand
TAAAGAATACTTGTTGTCAATCAAAGGCCCGCTTACAACACCTGTTGGTGGCGGTATGCGGAGCTTAAATGTGGCATTATGACAGGAACTGGATTTATATGTTTGCCTGCGCCCGGTGAAATATTTTGAAGGTGTGCCCTCCCCAATGTGGCAACCTGAAAAAGTAAGCATGACCATTTTTAGGGAAAATACCGAAGATATTTATGCCGGAATTGAATACATGACTGGAACACCCGAAGCAAAAAAATTACTTGATTTTTTGATCAATGAAATGGGTGTTAAAAATATCCGTTTCCCTAACACTACTTCGCTTGGCATTAAACCTGTTAGTAAAGAAGGTAGTGAAAGATTGATCCGTTCTGCTATACAGCATGCTATTGAACATAAGTTACCTTCACTAACAATTGTGCATAAAGGTAATATTATGAAATACACTGAGGGCGCCTTTAAAAACTGGGGCTATGCATTAGCCGAAACAGAATTTAGCGGCCATGTGTACACCTGGAACCAATGGGAACGTACAAAAAAAGAAAGTGGAGAAGCTGTTGCCAATGAGGAAATGAAGATTAGCGCCATTGGTGGTAGAGTAATTATTAAAGATGCAATTGCTGATAATTTTTTACAACAGGCTTTGTTAGCACCGCAGGATTATTCGGTAATTGCTACCCTTAATTTAAATGGCGATTATATCAGCGATGCACTGGCAGCGCAGGTTGGTGGTATTGGTATTGCTCCCGGAGCCAACATCAATTACCTTACCGGTCACGCTGTATTTGAAGCTACCCACGGAACTGCACCCCGTTTTGCCAACACCAACACCATGAATCCATCAAGTGTAATATTGAGTGGCGTAATGATGTTAGAATATATGGGCTGGCGGGATGCGGCTGAATTAATTACCAATGCGGTGGGTAAAACCATCCGTAATAAAACAGTAACTATAGATTTTTATAATTTGATGAAGGAAGGCACTTTATTAAAGACCAGTGAGTTTGGAGATGCGATTATTAAGAATTTATAAAGAATTATTAAGGCTGAAGTTCGAAAACACCCAGAATAATTTTTAATAGAAATATTTTGTATAAGTGTGCGGCAACCGGCTTAACAAATGCCAAATAGAATTACTTTTGCTGACTTCAAAAAATAAAATAAACCATGGCCAAAATTAAAGTTGCAAATCCGGTGGTAGAACTGGATGGTGATGAGATGACAAGGATCATCTGGAAATTTATTAAAGACAAACTGATTGTCCCTTACCTGGAACTGGACATTAAATATTACGATCTTGGAATGGAGTATCGGGATGAAACCAATGACCAGGTTACTATTGATGCAGCCAATGCCATCAAGGAATTTGGTGTAGGTATCAAGTGCGCTACCATTACTCCTGATGAAGCAAGGGTAAAAGAATTTAACCTGAAGCAAATGTGGAAATCTCCCAATGGTACTATTCGTAACATTTTGGATGGAACTGTTTTCAGGGAACCTATTGTTATGGAAAATGTACCACGTCTTGTTACCAATTGGACTGCTCCTATCATTGTAGGCCGTCATGCATTTGGTGATCAATACCGTGCTACCGATACTGTTATCAAAGGCAAAGGAAAATTAACCATGACCTTTACACCCGAAGGCGGTGGCGAAGCACAAACTTTTGAAGTGTACAATTACAAAGGCGATGGCGTTGCATTATGCATGTACAATACAGACGAAAGTATTTATGGTTTTGCACGTAGTTGTTTTAATATGGCATTGAGCAAAAAATGGCCTTTATATCTTTCTACAAAAAATACCATTCTTAAAAAATACGACGGACGCTTTAAAGATATTTTTGAAGAAGTTTATCAAAATGAATTTAAAGCTGCTTACACCGAAGCCGGCATTACCTACGAGCATCGCCTGATTGATGACATGGTTGCCAGTGCATTAAAATGGAATGGTAATTTTGTGTGGGCATGTAAAAATTATGATGGTGATGTGCAGAGCGATACCGTTGCTCAGGGATTTGGTTCTTTGGGTTTAATGACCTCAGTTTTAGTTACACCTGATGGAACTACTATGGAAGCTGAAGCTGCACATGGCACGGTAACCCGCCACTACAGGGAGCATCAGGCCGGCCGTCCAACATCTACCAATCCCATTGCTTCTATTTTTGCATGGACAAGAGGCCTTGCCTTCCGTGGTAAATTAGATAGCAACCAGCCGTTGATTGATTTTTGTAACGCACTGGAAGCAGTTTGTATTGAAACTGTTGAAAGCGGCAAAATGACAAAAGATCTGGCAGTTTGTATTCATGGTAATAAAGTAAACCATGGCGAGCATTATTTATATACTGAAGAATTTTTAGATGCTATTGATGAGAATCTGAAAAAGAAAATGGGGCTGTAATTGCAATGTCATGCTGAGGAACGAAGCATCTCATTATTACCAAGCAACAACCATAATTAATACTTTGGGCAACATTTTTTGTTGCCCTTTTTTTATATTTTTGTTTTAATATGGCAACATCAAACGACCCTCTCCACGGCAAAACACTCCAGATGATTGTAACACATCTGGTAGAAATGTATGGCTGGGAAGAACTGGGTAAACTCATTCCCATTAACTGTTTTAAAAGTAATCCAAGTATAAACTCTACCCTTAAATTTTTACGTAAAACGGACTGGGCACGGAAAAAGGTGGAAGAGTTGTATATAAACGGCTAACAAAATCTTTTTATCTATTCATTTTCAACAACAGCCAGGTTTACATTTATAGTTTTTTTGGTATCTTGTTAAGAAATATACCTCTATGAATCCGAAAACTCTTATTGGCCTGTTTGCTCTTTTAATCATAACATGTAATTCATGTAAAGACAAATTCAAAACCGGCCCTGAAGAATATGTACCGGCATATATAAAAGCAATGGTGCCTTACACCAATGGCCAAACTTTAAGCTTTAGTAATGGATCTGGCCAGGTTATAACTGCAACTGTATCAGTAACCTCAAAATTTACTTATAGCGGAGTCTGCAGTAATTGTTCATCTACTCCCAATCCGGAAATAATCACTTATACTTTAAATGCCGGAGCTAATAAGTTTATGGAATTTATTGTAGATCCCCAACCGTATGTCAGGTTTACCATTTATTCGCCGTTACAAAATTATCAGTTCGCCAATAATTTCAATTTTTTAGTAGAGCCTGGGGTTGCACAACTATCTTGTGTGGCCGGAGGGCAAGTTTGCCTTCCGTCTATAACACTTAATGGCAAAACATTTATTAATGTAGTTGAAATATCAGGCACAGGTCAGGATAGAGCCTACCACACGGCAAGCCAGGGAATTGTAGGTTTCAAATACGCTAATGGAACTATATACACTTTAAATTAATTCCAGAAAGATTATAATAATCATAACATTGGTAAACCACTTTGTCAAAATGAGTATATTGTAGAATGGAAATACAAAAGGATATCCGCCTTGCGGTTTTAATAGATGCCGATAATGTGCCTTACAGCAATGTAAAAGGTGTGATGGAAGAAATTACCAAATACGGCACACCAACTTTTAAACGTATTTATGGCGACTGGACAAAGCCAACCGTAAGCGGCTGGAAAAATGTACTGCTTGAAAATGCCATCACGCCCATTCAGCAATACAGTTATACCAGCGGCAAAAACAGCAGCGATAGCGCTTTGATAATTGATGCAATGGATATTTTATACTCTGGTAAAGTTGATGGGTTTTGCATCATCAGCAGCGATAGCGATTTTACACGGCTTGCAACCAGGCTACGTGAAGCCGGCATGAAGGTATTTGGCATCGGGCAAAAGAAAACGCCCAACCCTTTTATTGTTGCCTGCGATAAGTTTATTTACATGGAAATTATTCCTGTGTTTGGTGCAGACACAGAGGCCGAAGAAGTAACTACTGCTAAAACAAAATCCAGCAAACCGGCGCCCAAACCAACTGTTGATAAACTGAATAAAGAAACACTTAAATTAATTGCACATACCATTAATGATCTGGCAGATGAAAACGGCTGGGCATTTTTGGGAGATGTAGGAAACCTGATCTTGAAAAAGCAACCCAATTTCGATCCGAGGAATTATGGTTTTCAAAAGTTAACGCCACTGATAAAATCTTTACCTCAATTTGAAATTGATAAGAGAGAGACGGATAAGGCGGGGATAAAGCTGGTTTATATCAGGAATAAGGAATAGTTAATTGCTTAGATTTAATCTGTATTACATGTCTTGGAAGCTTTACATTTTCCTAGTAATAGCAGGCTTAAACTCCTGCGCATCCAGCAGGTATGGTAGACCAAATAAATATTCTACAGAAGCTGTTTTAAAAATTGAGATGAATTTAAGTGCCTTCAGTGTTGAATCTGACGACTATCCTTCTATAGATGCTTTTATAGACTTACAAAATGACTCAAGTAATTGCACTAAATCATTTTACAATCCTGCATTTAAAGGTTCTACCTATTTTTTAAGTAAAAGTGAAATCCGAAAGATATCAACTTTCTTAGAAGACTTTGATCTGGAAAAATTAAAGCCCGAATATAAAGTTCTGGCAACAGACCAACCTACTTCAACAACAACAATATATACCAGCACAAAAAAAATAACAGTAAAAGATTACGGTTTAAAAGGGGAATATCCGTTACAAGAATTATATAAGATTGTCTATAAATTCTAGACCTTATCCACCCTCTTAGTTCCGCTATACAACTCATACTCAAACAACCTGCAATCAATCTTACTCGTATAAAATTCAATTCTGCGGTTTGGTTTTAGTCCGATCTTTTTTCCAAGTTCCAAATTACCAGTAAAGATATATCCAAAGTAACCTTTGCATTTCTTCTTTAAAAAATCGCCCAAACGGCCGTAGGTAATTTCAAGTTCGGCTTCTACACCCAGGCGGTCACCATATTCTGGGTTAAAATAAACAACGCCAGTTTCAGTTTCTGGTATGTTTGTTTCTTCAAAATCGCAAACAGCAAATTCAATAAATTCTTCCACGCCAGCGATGCCTGCATTTATGGTTGAAATATTTACGGCGTCTTCACTGATGTCAGTTGCAATAATTTTTAGTCCGGGTACATCAACAACCTGTTGCTCCAGTTTTTTAAACTCCACATTATACATGTCTTCTTTGTAACCGGCCAGGTGCATAAAGGCGTAATTAAAACGCAGCAGTCCGGGTTTGCGGTTGGTTGCCAGCAAGGCTGCTTCAATAGCAACAGTGCCGGAGCCACACATCGGGTTTACAAATACAGATTGGCGATCCCATTTTGTAGCCAGCAAAGTGGCTGCAGCCAACGATTCCAGCATGGGCGCCTTTCCTGGAATTTTTCTATACCCATGCTTGGATAAAGTTTCTCCGGAGGTGTCAATAAAAATTTCTGCAACAGATTCTTTCCAATATAAATGAATTACAGTTTTATCAAGTTCTGGTCCCGAGTTGGGGCGTTCGCCGGTTTTATTTCTGAAGCGATCCACAATGGCATCCTTTACTTTTACATTGGCAAATAAAGAATTGTTTATGGTATCATTGCTTACGTTGCTGCTAATAGAAAAATAGCCATCAACCGTCAATACATCTTCCCAGGGAAAATCAAGCAGCGTTTTATAAAGATCATCTGCATTATCAGCCTTAAATTCCTGTAAAGAAAATAATACCTGGCTGGCGCATCGTAAATTCAGATTTAGCTTTATGCAATCCTGCAAAGTACCTTTTAACTCAACACCGGTTTTAAAAACCCGTTCGGGCTTAAAACCCAAAGCAGCCACTTCTAATTGAAGCCAGGGAGATAAGCGATTGCTGCAGGTAATGATGATGCGGCTGGTGGTCTCAAAAATTTGCATGTTGCAAACTTAAAACTTATAACTTAGAACTTATAACTTTGCTTTATGCTAACAATCAGTAACCGCGGCTTACAAATGCCGGCATCTCCCATCAGAAAATTAGTTCCTTTTGCAGAAGCTGCTAAAAAAAGAGGTACCAAAGTATATCATTTAAACATCGGCCAGCCCGATATTGAAACACCACCGCAGTGCCTGGATGCAGTGCGTAATTCTGATTTTAAAGTGTTGGAATATAGCCACAGTGCCGGTAACGAAAGCTACCGTAAAAAATTAGTACAGTATTATAAAACAGTTGGCATTGATGTAACGCATGAGCAAATCATCATTACCACCGGCGGCAGCGAAGCCATCATTTTTGGTTTTATGGCCTGCATGGATGCCGGTGACGAAGTGATTATCCCCGAACCATTTTATGCAAACTACAATGGTTTTGCGGTGGAAGCTGGCGTTATTGTGAAGCCAATTACATCTTCCATAGAAACAGGTTTTGCATTACCTCCAATTGAAGATTTTGAAAAAGCAATCACTCCAAAAACAAAAGGCATCGTAATCTGCAACCCAAATAACCCAACCGGTTATTTGTACAGTGAAGCCGAAATGGAAATTTTAAAACAACTTATTACTAAACACAACCTGTATTTATTTGCAGATGAAGCTTACCGTGAATTTTGTTACGAAGGCACCCATACAAGCGCTATGCATTTAACCGGTGTTGATGATAATGTAGTTTTGATGGATACCATCAGTAAGCGCTACAGCGCCTGTGGTGGCCGCATTGGAGCATTTGTTACAAAGAACAAAGCATTGCTTGATGCTACGATGAAGCTGGCACAGGCAAGATTAAGCCCCCCTTCATTTGCACAAATTTTAGGAGAAGCGGCTGTTGATTTACCTGCAGATTATTTTAATGGCACGAGGGCCGAATATAAATTGCGCCGGGATACAATTGTAAAAAGACTAAATGCTATACCCGGTGTTTTTTGTCCCAACCCTGGTGGCGCATTTTATGCCATGGCTAAATTACCCATTGATGATTCGGATAAATTTTGCCAGTGGTTGCTGGAATCTTTTAACTATAATAACCAAACTGTGATGCTTGCACCGGCTACCGGTTTTTACAGCACACCCGGCCTTGGCAAACAGGAAGTGCGGCTGGCTTATGTTATAAATGTAAATGCCATCAATGCAGCCATGGATTGTCTGGAGAAAGCTTTGGAAGAATATCCAGGAAAAATCTGATCTCCATTCAGACTTACTTATGCTTTTTTCTTTTTGGCTTATTAGCAATTTTATTTTTACTGTAAGGTAGAGGATCAAGGATTATACTCAATGCAATAAACTGTCCTGCCATTTGCAGCTTTCTATCTTTATAACCCTTTGCAGTTATAAATAATGAATCGTTTTCAGAAATCAGCATCACCACATTACCACTCAAACTGGTTGTACTTACTTTACCGGTTGACATAATTTTTATAAAAGCGCCTGCAATAGCATTGCCGGTTTTTGAATCCGTTACACCTACAGCATAATTTTTTTGTGCTTGCAGTAAAAAACTACCTGACAACATTATGGCAAACAAAATCCATTTTTTCATAGGTATTTTATTTAACTGCTTTTGTAATTTCCACTCTCCATTCGTTACCACTATAAATTTTATGCACATCAGAGAAGCTCGCCATATTTAATGCAAAAGATAATTGCATTAAACTGTTAAGATAAGCCAGTGGCTTACCTTTTGCTACAGCTCCAAAGGTTTCGGTATAAGGCATCTCGCCCTCGTATTTTTTTATTTTGTTTTGATAAATTATCACATGTAGCTTTTCCGCAAGCTTTACCTGCAACTGATTAAAAAGATCCGCAGGGATGTTAGTCCAGATATTTCCATACTGCACATCAAGGATTGATATAGTTCCTTTTATTTTTTTTTCTTCCAATAAAGCTTTTTGATAAGGGATTTTTACAACCTCATTTGGCAGCACTGCACCAACTTCTTCAAACTTAATTACGCCTGCTGCAAGCCTTGCAGCTGTGTATGCGTACACATCACGTCCATGAAAAGTATAAGATTTTTCAGAACCTTTTCTCCGGTTTACAGCTTCATCAATTTGCCTGATGGCTTCAATACCCAATGATTCTGCAACCAAAGTTAATGTGCCATTATCGGGCGTAACAATAAAATGTCCGCTCTTTGTTTTTAGTACCACTGATTTTCTATCAGTACCAACTCCGGGATCAACAACCGAAACAAACACGGTTCCTGCAGGCCAATACAAAACTGTTTGTTCTAACCGGTAAGCAGCTTCCCAAATGTTATAAGCCGGTATCTCATGCGTAAGATCAAACAATTTCAACTCTGGCGAAACGCCCATGGCTACACCTTTCATCGCAGATACGGCACCATCCTTTAAACCAAAATCAGATTGAAGAACAACTGTTTTATTTTGAGCAAAAGCAAACTGCAATGCAGCAAAAAATAAAATAAAGTAAATGATACTTTTTTTCATGACATCTATTTTAAACAAATAAAAATCCCACAAAGTCACCAAAAGCACAAAGAAGTTTTTAGTAATGTCAATCTTTGTGCTCTTTGTGTCTCTGTGGGATAAAAATATGCTGTTACTAATTCTTAAAAGTTAAAAGCAAGTTTAGTAAATAATTTTCTTCCGTTAACTCCCATCTGTACCGATTCCCACGGGCCACCAGCTTCGTTATCAAATGCTTCGTACCGTGCATTTTGTACGGCAGCAAAATTTGGATGCACATTAAAAACATTATCAGCGCCAATAAACAGGCTAACTCTTTTCGAAAATTTAACCGATGCAAAAAGATCCACGGTAACTTTTGCTTTGTAATTAAATATCTCTTTCTCTACATGAATCTGATCGTTGTATCCATCAATATCTACATAAGGATCTATACCAGTAAAGCTTCCTGAAATAGCCGGATCGCCCGGGCCATCAGTACCAGCAGCACTTGCCAAACCTGTCCAGCCAAAACCAAGCGATTTCATGTTGCCAAAGTAGTTTACATGTGTTCCAAAACCAATTTTACCAATCGCATACTCAAGGCTTAAATTAAATTTTGCCTTTGGTGCCGATGCCAGTAGAAAAGCTTCTTCCCTATCGCTGAAAAAAGTTTTGCGATGCCTGTAACTGTCGTTCAGCGCAGCAGGAATATTTACTTTATCAACTTTCATGTTTTGAAAATTCCCTGCGAGTAATGCCTTAAAATTATTTTTACCAATCTTCTTTGTATAGTCAATCACAATATCTAAACCATAGTTAGTGGTATTTACTGAGTTGCTGAAAAACTGTGCAGTCTGTACACCTATAGCTGCAAGTTGCGATGTAAATGCCGTTGGTAACGTAGCATCATCTTTATCAAACAAACCTGATAATACAATCCGATCCTTTACCTTAACCATATATCCATCCATAGTAAAAGTTAAGCCCGGTATAGGTTTCCATGCAAAACCAAGACTAGCATTCACTGATTTTTCTTCTTTCAGATCAGGAATACCTGCCGACTTTGTAATGGCATCGCCATTACGTGCAATGCGTGATTGCACCAACGCTCCTCCGCTAAAAGAAGTAAGTGTATTGCTGAAATTTATCTGTTGCAGAGATGGCGCACGGAAACCTGTACTTACCGATCCACGCAAATTGAAGTTGTCTATGATTTTATAACGGGTTGCAAATTTAAATGTAGCAATAGATCCAAAATCTGAATAGTTTTCAAAACGTACAGCTCCATCTAACAACCATGCTTTGCTTGCATTTAATTCCACATCAGCATACAAACTTATGTTGTTACGGTTTTCTGCAATAACATCTTTAGGGCTAAAGCCAGGAAAACCCTGGGAGCCCGGAGCCTGTTGGTAAGGATTGGGAAAAGTATCCCAGGATGCTCTTTCGCCTTCGTAAATAGAGTAACGTTCGTAACGGAACTCGCCGCCAAAACCAAGGTTGAGGCCCGATGCAATTGTTTTAAAAGATTTACTTACATCTATATTAAAAGTATTCTGTAAAAAATTAAATCCGCCATCATCAAAATGAGTTGGTTGTTGTGCATTGCCAACCATAATCTGCGAAGCATTAAAAGTTTTATCGCCATAATAATGAAAATCGTTGCGGCCAAAAGTATTGCTGATATCCCACATCCAATCTTTGCCCAGCTTACCTTTTACACCGGCAGCAAATGATACATCTTTTATTTTGGTTTGAATATGAGGATTGTAATAAATTTCTCCATCATTGGCTACACGCATGATGTTACCGTCAAATTTTAAATTACCCCCTGCATCAACAGGAAAACGATCGGGCCTTGCACTATAGTTACGGGTGTAAGCATAGGCATCAGATGATTTTACATTAAAGCCACCAAAGGAATAAAAAGTGGTTTTGCCGGTTTTGCATGGAATTTCCATGTTGTACATAACACCATTGGTTGTAACGGAACCATCACCAAATGCACGGCGGCCACTGTTAAGCGGTAGTGCATCCTTATTAGTTGAAACATTAGTATCAGCAACCTGCCTGAAGGTTTTTGCCTGCGTTAAAAAATCGTAAGAAACATTTATAAAGCCTCCGTTTTTACCCAGCGCAACACCATTGTTAGCCGAGAATGTTACTGTGCCCCCATCAATGGGCTTGCTGTAATAATATTGGTTTGTACTGCGGGTTTTATAAGCGTTGAACTTTGTGTCGTAATAACCTGCCCAACCTGTGTTGATTGACCAATGATTGATGTCTTTTTTCAAAACTATATTCATAACACCCGCCATTGCATCTGATCCATATTGTGCAGATGCGCCATCACGTAAAATTTCGATACGGTCAACTGCCGATTGTGGAAACGCATTTAAATCAGACCCTGAATTACCACGCCCTCTTGAACCGAACAAAGCTACAAAAGCTGTCTGGTGGCGACGTTTGCCGTTTATTAAAACCAAAGTCTGATCGGGACCCAGACCTCGTAAAGTTCCTAAGTCAATATGATCAGCACCATCGGCACCACTTTGCTTATTGTAGTTAAAAGAAGGTGCTGCCATGTTTAGGGCTGATGTAAGATCCATTCTTGCAGTGGGCAAACCAACCTGGTTAATGCGTATTACATCAACCGGTACAGCGGTTTCAATTTTAGCCCTTGGTGCACCACGGGTGCCAACTACCACCACATCAAGATACTCTATGGCGCTGGCAACTAAAATAACAGAAACTGAAGCAGATGATGATAAAGTAACCTGCTGACCGGTATATCCAATACTGGTAACTTCCAGCACATCGCCTGGAGCAGCCATAATAACCGCAGTTCCACTGGCATTGGTTGCAGCACCTTTACCGGTTGATTTAAGTTTTACCGAAGCATCGGCAACAGGGTTACCGGTTTTTGAATCTGTTACAAGAACAGCATAATTTTTTTGTGCATGCAGCAACACAGAACCCAGCAGAAAGCCAAGCATTAGCATTAGTTTTTTCATATTAATAGTTTTGGTTTAACAAAGTTGTGTTTATTTATCCAAATTAAATAACTAAAATCTTAAAGAGTTTGTTATTACTATTTCATATGCAAAGCAATTTCGTAAAAATAGATTTATTTTTTTAAGATTATAAAAAATGCGTTGCTTTTAATCAACGCATTTTTTATAATAATTTATTATATTTTTTATTTGGATCCCGGCGGGCAATGCTGCCTTAAATAATTAGTTAATAAGGTTGAGAGATGCTCAAAAGTGCCGGCACCTTCTGATATGCTGTGCGATCTGTTGGGATAAGGCATGTACTGAAATTGTTTGTTGTATTTTATCAGTTCATTTACCAGTAATTCTGCATTGCTGAAATGTACATTATCATCGCCTGTACCATGTATGTAAAGCAAATTACCTTTTAAGTTTTTGGCGTAGGTAATTGGTGATCCGTTAATAAAATCTTCCCGGTTTTCCTGAGGCAGGCCCATGTATCGCTCCTGATAAATATTATCGTAAAATAACTGGTTAGCTACGGCAGCAATGGCAATACCGGTTTGAAACAACTCTGGATAACGGAACAATAGATGCAGGGTTGAAGAGCCTCCACCACTCCATCCCCAAACTGCCGTTCTTTCTTTATCCATATACGGTTTGGTTTCAAGCAATTTTGTAAACCCCTTTGCCATATCAGTAATATTCACATTGCCTATTTTACGATAAATAGATTTACGCCAGGCCGCACTTTTTAATACCGGCGAACCTCGGTTATCAATCGTAACCTGTACATAACCATCTGCACGTATATCGCCTTTGTATAAAAAATTATTTTGTGCGCCGTAAGCATCTCTTACGGTTGAAGCTGCCGGCTCGCCATACACATAAAATACAACAGGGTATTTTTTTGTTGAGTCAAAATTCTTTGGTTTGTTTATCCAGGCATTCAAAGTTATCTGGTCATCCGTTTGAATTTTTACAAATTCAACATCAACCGTACTGTCAATTTTAGCTAAAGCTTCTATACTTTTTGCGGGGTTAACGGGTACATTTTGCGGCAGGCGCAACCATTCTTTTACCGGTGCTGTATTGTGACTTGAATACGTATGATAAGCAAATTTTCCGGTAGGCGAAATCTGGTATCCATGTGTGCCATCTCTGCCATTGGCATACACTGCATCAAACTCTTCTTTAGTAATATTTTTACCATTAAAAATTTTATTGAGCAGCGATGGTTTTTCAATATTTAATTTATACAAGTAAAGTTGTGTGGCATTGTAAGGCGATGCAGTAAAATATATGAGGTTATTTTCTTCATCAATACATTTTATTTCTTCAATATCGTAAGGCCCGGTAGTTAAGGCCACTTCCGATTGTCCATCACGGCTTATTTTGTAAATATGCCTCCAGCCATCTTTTTCACTTATCCAAATAAATTCTTTGCCGTTATTTATCCAGTTCCATCCACGTGGGTCATCTGCATTTAAATCAACCCAGGCCGAGCTGTTCTCTGCCCAAAAAGTTGTAGTGCTTCCATCGCTGGTATTGCAATACATCAATTTACTCTCTTGTTGTTTACGGTTTAGCTGCTGCACCACTAATTCGTTTTTGCCGCTCCACTCCATACGTGGCAAATAGTTCTGCTGGGGATCGCCTTCAATATTCATCCATTTTATACGCTTGTTACTAACATTAACCACACCTATTTTTACAGCAGATGGTGATTCGCCAACTTTTGGATACTCAACCGGTATTACCTGTGAGTAATTGCTGTCGGTTGTATTAAGCATGTAATAATCTTTTATTTTAGTAGCATCAACCTGCCAGAAAGCAATGGCATTTCCTTCGGGGCTCCACCTGAAACCATCTCTGCAGCCAAACTCTTCTTCGTAAGCCCAGTCGAAAGTGCCGTTAATTAATTTGCGGGTGCCGTCTTTTGTAAGCTTTGTTATATCGCCGCTGCTGATATCTTCTGCATAAATATTGTGTTCACTTACATAAGCCACTTTTTTTCCATCGGGCGAAAATTTTGCAAACATCAATGATTGAGATGGTAGCTTGTTTCCCATTTTAGTTAATCTATCGGCAATAATATCATACAACCAGTAATCGCCCATAGTATTGTAGCGCCATACTTTAACGGTGTTGGTAAAAATAAGCACCGTGGTATAATTGCTGTTAAACTCGTAAGATTGTGGCAGTAATGCTTTGTTGGTTGTAGGGTCAATAAGTTTTGTCTTACTCACCACTACGGTTTCTTCTTCCGTAACCGGATCAACCTGTATTATATTTCCATCTTTAACTTTGGTGTAGGCATTTCCATCTGCTGTCCAGTTAATTTTGCCACGGTTTTGTGCGGCTGCAAACTGAGCAACACACACTAATATCAAAAGTATTTTAATTCTGAAAAACGACATATACGGTAAGTTTTAAAAATTAAAAATACACAATTACGCCAACCTTTAATCAGCTTTGCTTTAAAAGCATTTATTTTTGCTTTAATGGAAAAGGAAAAACTGAGGCTGGATAAATATTTATGGTCTATCAGGCTGTTTAAAACCCGCAGCCAGGCAGGCGATGCCTGTGATAATGGCAAGGTTAAACTTAATAAAGAGAATACAAAGGCAAGCCGCTCTGTACAGGTGGGCGATGAGTATGAGGTTAAAACAGAAGCAAAACGTTGGGTAATAAAAGTAACCGGCCTTTTACATAAACGGGTGCAATACAGCGAGGCTATAAATTTTTATACAGATATTACGCCACCCGAAGAGTTGGATCGTATTCAATTTCAGGCGGCAGTTTTTCATACCGGTAAACGGATGAGTAAACAGGGAAGGCCTACAAAAAAAGATAAAAGAGATCTGGAAGGGTTTATGGATATTTAGCAAATAAAATCACTTTATGAAATACATTGTCATTGCAGTAGTTTTACTTTTTGGGAAACCGGTATTGATCAATGCCCAAAATTTTCCTCCCTCACCTCCACTTGTTTATGATAGTATTGAAACCAGTAAGATTTTTACAAAGGTTGAAGTTGAAGCAGAATTTCCGGGAGGTGAAGCTGGCTGGAGAAAATACCTGATGCAAAATTTGCAATTGGAAAAAGTTACAAGAAAAATAAAAATACCAAAGGGCGAAAAACAACTTAAAGAAACGATAATCGTAAAATTTAAAGTTGCTAAGGATGGGAGTATAAGTGATGTGCATGCGGAAAATGCAGATGCCAATGCATATTGTATTGCTGAGGCAGAAAGGGTTATTCAAACTTCGCCAAAATGGGTTGCTGCCAAACAAAACGGTCAGCCTGTAAATGCTTACCGGCGACAACCAATTACTTTTTTATTTGAACGTTAAATTCAATAATGAAAATAGATATCATCTCTGTTGTTCCAAATTTATTAGACAGTCCCTTTTCTCATTCCATCATGAAAAGGGCCAGGGATAAGGGTTTGCTTGAAGTGAACGTAATTAATTTACGGGATCATACAACGTATGCAAGGGCACAGGTAGATGATTACGCCTTTGGCGGAGGTGCAGGTATGGTAATGATGATTGAACCTTTGGTTAACGCCATTGAAAGTTTACAGAAAGAAACGGCTTACGATGAAATTATTTTTTTAACACCCGATGGAGAAACCTTTAACCAGCGAATGGCAAATGGGTTTTCTTTAAAAAATAATTTACTGCTGATATGTGGCCACTACAAAGGAATTGATCAACGCTTTCGGGATCATTTTGTAACCAAAGAAATTTCTATTGGCGATTATGTTTTAAGTGGTGGCGAACTGGCTGCCGCAGTTTTGGTTGATGCCATCGGCAGATTAATACCCGGTGTGTTGAATGATGAAACTTCTGCATTAACAGATTCTTTTCAGGATAATTTATTAGCTCCGCCGGTTTATACCAGGCCCGAAGAATTTCGTGGCTGGAAAGTACCGGAAATTTTAATGAGTGGCAATCATAAATTAATAGATGAATGGCGACATGAGCAGGCTGTTAAAAGAACGGAAGAGAGAAGGCCGGATCTTTTGGATTAGTTTGTTGTTTGTAGTTTTTGGTTTGTAGTTGTAGAATACTGTTTATTAAAGTGCCAAATGATTTTGCAAACAAAAGGCTCCAACCACAAACCACAAACTCATAACTTTTTCGCCCACACAAACTCTGCAAAGCCCAACAGATCCCAAAAAATATTCCCTTGTAGTTTTTTTCCTGTTGCCCAGGTTTTAATAATCCTAAAAGGTGTTGCCATAATAAACCAGCCATTTCGCCGCAGGCCTCCTTTTAATACTTTACAATTATTTACTTCCAGCAATATTCTTAATTCTTTAACCGAGTAAACTCTTACATGTGTAGGATCATCTTTAAAATTTAATGAGCCATGCATACTGGGCAGGCGGGTACTTTTTTCTCCGGGGTACTCCAGGTAAATATAACCGCCGCTTTTTAACTTGGGTAACAATCCTTTTATCACTTCATCGCCGTTGTACAAATGCTCAATTACATGCGCAATCTGTATGGCATCAAAATAATTATCAGGTATGCTGGTAAAATTCAACTTAGTAAGATCCATTTCATAAAAAGCATCCATCAGGTTTAAATCGGCTTCGCTGTTGTTATAATCTCTTTCCATATCCACACCGTGGTATTCGCAATTTGGAAAAACGGTTTTAGCTTTTGTGGCAGAGTGGTTACCAGCGCCAATATCCAGCAGTTTAAATGGTTTATTGTTAAACTCAGTTTTTAAAAAACTAAACTTGGTAATTAAGGAAGAAGAAAAAGCTTTAAAATTCATGCGCAAATATAGGTATTCAGGTTTAGCAAAAAATATCCCACAAAGCCACTAAGGTCACAAAGAAAAATACTTTGTGGGCTTTGCGTCTTTGTGGGATAATCCTATTTTATCATTCCACTTAATCCTTCTTTACTCCAATAACCGGTAAAGCTTTTTCCCTGATGAGTGCGTTAAACTTCAAGAGGTCTTCCTCCATAATTTTTTTAAGTTTATTCAACTGCATATCTGCCTGGCCGCCCAGTTCTGCAAATGCTTCTTTAACCTGTTTTGCAGGTGCAGCATTGCCGCTTGATGCAAAGTCGTAAAGTCCGGAAATTTTATCATCTAAACGGATGGGGAAATTCAAAACATCCTGTCCGCTTTTTGCTTTTGTTTGATGGAGCGCTTCTTCAATGGCTGTCATTTGTTTGTTGATGGTATCAGCCTGTTGCTTTATTTCTTTAGGTACATCTTTACCTTGTTTATCCATAAAATCGTTTATCTGCTTGCGGATATCACGGATATTTTTACCGGCTTTTTGTATATCATTAAATTTATCACGGATAGAAAGCAGGAAATTAAACTGCTCAACATAATCTAGCTGGGCTAAATTATATACAGGGTTTGCCTTGATGATAAAACTCCCTTCAACAGAATCCTTATCGGCTTTTATTTTATAAAAATACTGGCCTGGCGCAGCTTTGGGGCCCGGCACAGTGCCGTGCCATAAAATTAAACCTTCAATTTTTTCAGAAGGAGGATACTGCATATCCCATACAAACTGGTTCATGCCTGCACTTACGTCAATCTTATCTTCTTTTTCTTTTGCTTTGGTTGAAAATGTTTTGATGAGTTTTTTATTTTTATCCAGTACATCAATATTTATTTTGGCTGAGTCAGAAATATTTTTGAGATAGTAATTTATTACAACACCGTTCGGTGGATTCATTCCTGCATTTTTTGGATTGGGATTTTGATTTCCCTCATACCTGTAAGAATCATTAACACCAAAGGCAAATACACTTTTTTCAAGCAGGCCAATATCTTTTTGTTGCACCGGCGTTAAATCATCCAGCACCCAAAAAGCACGGCCTTGTGTTGCTACAATTAAATCATTTTCTTTAATGGTTAAATCGGTAATGGGCACCATCGGTAAATTCAATTGAAATGGTTTCCAGTTGGCACCATCATCGTAGCTGATGTACATGCCATATTCGGTTCCGCAGTACAATAATCCCGATCTTCTTTTATCAGCTCTTAAACATCTTGCAAAATGCATAGGAGCAATTCCGTTAATTATTTTTGTCCATGTTTTGCCGTAGTCTTCTGTCTTAAAAATGTAAGGCGTAAAATCATCGCTCTTGTATTTCGTGCCAACAAAATAAGCTTTACCTTTTTTAAACGGATCAGTTTCTACACAGTTCCACATCATCCATTTACCTGCATCGGGTGGTGTTACGTTCTCCCAGTTTTTTCCAGCATCTTTACTAACATGTATCAGGCCATCATCACTACCTGTCCACAATAAATCTTTTTCCAGTGTCGATTCTGCTGCAGTAAAAATGGTACAATAAACTTCTACACCGGTATTGTCTTTTGTAATGGGGCCACCGCTGGATGCCTGGCGTGTTTTATCATTGGTTGTAAGGTCGCCGCCCAGTGCGGTCCACGAAGCACCTTCATTTTCAGTTGCAAATAAAACATTGCCGCCTGCATATAATTTTTTAGGATTGTGAGGAGAGAAGAATATGGGGAAGTTCCATTGAAACCGGTATTTGGCCACATCAATACCGCCGCCCAGCGGGTCATCGGGCCATACACTTACGGCACGGTTCTCGCCGGTTTTATGATCGAGCCTTGATAAATAGCCGCTGTAATTACCACCATAAATTACATCGGGGTTTAGCGGATCGGCCACCACATAACCACTCTCGGCACCAGCCGTTGTTTGCCAGTCATCCTGCGTAATCTGTCCGCCATCGCTGCGTGATAAAATTCTAACGGTGGTATTATCCTGTTGTGCTCCCAATATCCTGTACGGAAAATGATTATCAGTACTAACCCTGTAAAACTGTGCTGTTGGCTGGTTCATATAAGTACTCCAGTTATCGCCACCATCAAAACTTATTTGTGCCCCACCATCATCTGCAACAATCATTCTTTTACCATCCGCAGGGTCAATCCAAAGATCATGATGATCGCCATGCGGTGTGCGGATAGTTTTATATGTCTTTCCACCATCAGTGCTTTTTAAAAAATTTACATTCATTACATACACATCATTTTCATTTTTTGGGTCCACAAAAACTTTGCTGTAATACCATGCCCTTTGCCGGATATTGTTATCGCTGCTTTGCAAGGTCCAGCTTTCGCCAGCGTCGCTGCTCACAAACATGCCGCCTGCGGGGTTTTCTATCAACGCATAAAGTTTATCTGTGTTTGATGGACTAACGGTTACCCCCACGATTCCCCAAAGGCCTTTTGGTAAACCTTTGGCAGTTGAAATATTTTTCCAGTTCTCACCACCATCAACACTCTTCCACAAACCACCACCTTCGCCACCACTTTCCATGCTGTATGGTGTACGTTGTATGCGCCAGGTGCCTGCGTACAAAACAGATGGATTGCCGGGCTCCATAATAAGATCGCTGCAACCGGTTTTATCATTTACATACAACACTTTTTTCCAGGTTTTTCCACCATCGGTTGTTTTAAAAATACCACGCTCGTTATTAGGGCCAAATAAATGGCCAATGGCTGCCACCCAAACTATATCCGGGTTTTTGGGATGGATGATGATGCGGATGATATGCCTTGTATCTTTTAAGCCAAGGTGCTTCCAACTACGGCCGCCATCATCTGTACGCCAGATGCCGAACCCCTCGCTAACATTGCCTCTTAAAGTACTCTCGCCTTCTCCAACATATAGAATTGTTGGATCGCTTGGCGCTACCGATACACAACCTATGCTACCGCCAAAATACTTATCAGTAATATTTTTCCAGTTGCTGCCGCCATCAATTGTTTTCCAAACGCCGCCACCGGTAGCGCCAAAATAAAAAGTATTTTTTTGGTTAAGGTCACCCACAACGGCGCCGCTTCTGCCACCACGGTACGGACCAACAGAACGGTATTTAACTTTGCTTAATAAAACGCTGTCGTCGTTTTGTTTTTTTTGTGAGAATAAATCTGTTGCAGTAGCAACAATCATCATAAGAAGCAATACTCTTTTCATAAAAATAAATTAGTGATGGAAGATACAAATAAAAATGTTCCGCTGTATGGCGGAACATTTTAAAAATAATTTCAACAATTTAATTTGTCTTAAAAATATTTACATCAACCGGTACATTGGTTACAATTTTATTGTAGTGGGTTTTGCCACGAGGTGTAATATTGGTGTAAGCAAACCAAAACCCATCTTCGTTTTTATTATAATCGCCATAAGTTGTAATTACATCTTCCAACGCACCAAACTGAAACATCTTAGTGCTTGCCCTTACAATAAAATTTGATTTACTGTCAATATAATAAACCGTTACGTTTGTGTTGGAGGCAGTTACTTTTAGTTTGTTACACATTACTCCATCGATAACTTCGGTGCCAGCCATTTCAATTTTATACCCTTTTTGATCTGAATTTATAAATGGCCCCTGCAAATCTAATTGCACCTGGCCAACTTTAAACTGATCTTCATTCAGCAGCCTGGGTTCTTTATCGCCCTGCACTGGTGTAAAAATCCATCCGTTTTGGGGAGTGATGATTTGGTAATTATTTGTTTGGTTGGCTTCAATATCAATACGGGAGCCAATCAGGTGTTTTTTGGTAGATGTAATTGCAATCAAAGCAGTATCACCTGTTGCCTGAAAAGTTCCAGCCATGAAAGCGCTGGATAAGGTTAATATTTTTTCACGCCCACCCATGGCAGCAACATGTTTATTTATAATTTCATCTACAGTTTGTGCATGTAAAAACTGCGACAATAAAACTGCAGCTATAAGAAAAGTAATGCCTTTAATTTTTTTCATTTTTTTATTTTTAAACAGCAAAGTTAGTACAGATTGAAGAGGCATTACTGGTTGTCTTTTTTCTTAACCTCCGTATCCATCTTATCAAGTTTTTCTTTTACCAGTTCGTTTTTTACTTTCTGCTCGTACTGTGCATTGATGGTTGCACCCAGCTTTTCAGCATCTCCAACCTGTTGTAACAAAACGCCGGTTCTTTCTTTTTGCAGGTTGGATGGTTTTGTTTCCTGGTTGCAAACAGCAGCATATACTTCGGTAATATCTTCTCTTAATTTTTTCTCATCTGCAAACTGCGATTTTTGTTTGGTGGCCAGTAAATTACTCCGCAGGTCTTCCAGCTTATTATAATACTCCTGTACCGTTTTTTTAAGCTTAGCATTTTTAATATTTGGTAAATATTGCTGCAGCATTTTTTGTTTGTTGCTTATGCTGTCAACCAGTTTACCCAGGCGCTCATGCATATTGTATAATTGCATGGCCGTGTTGTATTGGTCCTCCATATCAGCCAAAGTCATATCACTGCCTGGGTCACGCTGCATCATTAATTTATTCTCATATTGTTTATCGCCTACTTTTAATTTTACGGTGTACTCGCCCGGCAAAACCATGGGTGCCACAAAACCACCAAAATCTATCTTAGTACCTCCACTGGCCACTTTTGGCGGAGTGGTACGCATGTTCCAGTCAACAATATTTATACCCCTGCGTTTGCTTCCGGGTATTGTTTGTACCAGTTTTCCCTGCTTATCATAAATATCAATTTTTACTTCGCCGCTGTTAACCCTGTCTTTAAAATAATATTGTATAGCTGCCTGTTGTGATGAGTTACCTCCAATGTATCCATCACCGCTTCCACTGCCAACATAATTTTTACCCATTGTAAGATTGATAGGTTTTGAATCGAAAATAACCACATCTTTTGCAGCCACTTCTTTGGTCATACTACGCATGGGCGTAATGTTATCCACGATCATGATACCACGGCCATGTGTTGCTAAAATCAAATCATTTGTTACGGGATGAATCTGTATATCCCGTACCAATGCTTTCCACGGAATATTATTTTTCATGCGGAACCAGTTTGTACCAGCATCAAGCGAAGCATACAAACCCATTTCGGTACCGGCAAATAATAAATCTTTATTCAGATTGTCTTCTTTTATTTTATGAGCATAACCGGTAAATTCTTCACTCTTCAGCATCATCCAGGTTTTGCCCATGTCGGTTGATTTTGCAAAATAAGTTTTTACATCGCCATACATGTGGTTATCAAAACTTGCATACACAACATTTTTATCAAACCTGGATGGTTCAATACTGCTTACCCATGTTTGCGCAGGAATCCCTGCTGCAGTATAGTTTGCGGCAACGTTGGTCCAGGTTTTTCCTCCATCAGTTGTGTATTGCAGATTACCATCATCGGTACCGGCCCAAATTAAATTTTCATCCAGCGGAGACTCCGCAAGTGTAAAAATGGTACAATGATTTTCGGCAGATGTATTGTCGGCACTTAAGCCGCCCGATTGTTCCTGCTTTTGTTTTTCTTTATTATTGGTAGTAAGATCAGGTGAAATTTTTATCCAGTTTTTTCCTTCATCAACCGACCGGTATAAATATTGCGAAGCAATGTAGAGGTTGCGTTTATTTTTTTGACCAATAACAATGGGTGTGTTCCAGTTAAACCGAAGCTTCTCATCATTTAAAGCCTGCTGTGGTTTTATGCCAAAAGCTTTACCTTGTTTTAAATCGGTATGCACAATTTCTCCGCCCTGCGATTCAGAATAAACTATATCCGGATTCATCCCATCAACCTGTACCCAAAAACCATCGCCACCTCCAATATTTTTCCAGTCGCTGTTTTCAATACCGCCTGCACTTTGGCTGGGTGCATACCAGCTCTGGTTATCCTGCAAACCACCATACACATTGTACGGGTCTTTCATATCATAAGTAACATGATAAAACTGCGAAACCGGTAACACCGATAACATCATCCAGTTGGCACCACGGTCGTTGCTAACATACAAACCGCCATCGGTACCCAAATACATTTGATTGGTATAATTTGGATTGATCCATAAAGCATGATGATCGGAGTGTACATTACCGCCACCGTCTGCAAAAGAATATCCGCCATCATCACTATAGCTAAAACCAAAGCCCGGGCGGTAAACTCTTTTAGGATCTTTAGGATCGATTACGAGGCATGAAAAATAAAATGGCCTTGATACCACATTCACGGTAGCACTTTGGTTCTTCCAGGTTTCTCCACCATCGGCAGAAATGTATAAACCTGTTTTTTCTGCTTCTATAATTGCAATTAAATTATCAGGGGCACTAGGTGCCAATGTAATGGCACTGCGGCCAAAAGGCTTTGCTGGCAAGCCGTTGGCGAGCTCTTTCCAGGTTTTACCGCCATCAATACTTTTATAAATGCCGCTTCCTTTTCCGCCACTGTTAAATGAATATGGTTTGCGCCTGAACTCCCAGGTAGTTGCATATACAATGGAAGGATTGTTTGTGTTTACGGCAATATCTGCAACACCGGTTTGCTCGTTAATAAAAAATATTTTTTCAAAAGTTTTACCGCCATCGGTTGATTTGTATAAACCTCTGTGCTTACTATCGCTCCACAAAGGGCCTGGCACTGCCACATAAATATTGTTTGAGTTTTGCGGATCAATAATAATGCGGCTGATATGTTCGGTGCTGTCGAAGCCATTTATTTTTGTCCAGTTTTCGCCTTCATCGGTTGAGCGGTACAAACCATCACCAACAGAAACGGTGTTACGCATATTACTTTCGCCGGTGCCAACAAAAATCACTTTCGGATTTTTTTGATCAACTGCCAATGCGCCAATGCTCTGGCAATATTTATCAAAAATTGATTTAAAGCTTACGCCTGCATTGGTGGTTTTCCAAACGCCGCCACCGGCACTGCCAACATAAATAATGCGTGGCTCGTTGTTAACACCTTCAATAGCTGTTAAGCGGCCGCCCATGGTTGCAGGGCCTATCTGGCGGGCTTCCATCATACCAAAAGTGGCAGAACTTATTTGGGCATTTGCAGAAGTTGCAAAAAACAACCCGACAAAAAAAATAAATGCTGATTTCATAAAAAAGATGATTTAATTAAGCAGAAAGTGTGGAGTAAAATACGACTAATCTTCAATTAATTATTATTGTTTAAAAAAATAACCCGGCTTTTACAAACCGGGTTACCATTAAAAAAAATATTTTACATATCGTGTTTAAAAACTGAATCAGGTATGGTTTGGTTTACTTTGATACTAGAAAATAAAACAGTACCAAATTGTTGTGTAATGCTGAACGGCATTTTAACACCATTTACATCTTTATAGTCAGAAAAATCGGTTTGGAGTTCTGCATCCTGGCCATTCATTTTCCTGGTTTCCTTTGCCCTGATAATCATGTTGGAAGCAGGATCAATAAAGAAAGTAACTTCTTTTCCGCCGGCAAGGCTTACTTTTAATTTATAGCATTCTGTTCCGTCCACATCTTCTTTTCCCAACAGTTCTACCTTATGTCCTTTGGCAGCATAATCTACAAGGGGGCCAGCAATATCCAGGTCGCTCTGGCTTTTCTTAACTTCATCGGCTGTTTTTGGTTCAGGCTTTTGCATGCCCTGAAAAGGCATGTACTGCCAGCCTTCTGTGTTAGTCATCATATCAAAACCATGCATACCCATTGCGGTAATATCCTGGCGGTTTAATTTATTATTTACCTGCGTTACAGATAAAGCAATTTCGGTGCCTTGTATAGAAAGGCTGCCTTCCATTACTACGTTTTGAATTTTGTTTAAATTTTCTTTACCGCCCAATGCAGTAATGTGTTTGTTGATAACATCGTCAACCGTTTGTGCCTGTGCAAACT
The DNA here is from genome assembly GCA_031360765.1 of Chitinophagaceae bacterium. Taxonomy (GTDB): domain Bacteria; phylum Bacteroidota; class Bacteroidia; order Chitinophagales; family Chitinophagaceae; genus Ferruginibacter. The sequence continues at coordinate 12,579 of JANMBZ010000204.1, read as the reverse complement.
GTGCACAAACAAGTGCAAGAATAAAGAATCCGAAGATGATTAAATTTTTCATTTTTATATTTTTTTAAGTTGTAAATATAGGATAAAAAGATGCTGCCATTTGTTTTTTACTTTCCATTTAAACTGTACTTTAACCTTTTGTACAATTATATGTAATATCGCAATAAAAAAAGATGAACAATTTCAAAATAGCAGGCCATATTGTTGATATACCTGCAAAAAATATTTTTTACGGAGAGATAACTGTTGAAGATGGAATAATTTTATCAATCCATGAACTGCCAACCCAAAACTCAAAATCCGAAACTCAAAACTTTATTCTTCCGGGTTTTATAGATAGCCATGTACATATAGAGAGTTCCATGCTGGTACCATCCGAATTTGCAAAACTGGCCGTGGTGCATGGTACGGTTGGCACCATCAGCGATCCGCATGAAATTGCCAATGTATGCGGCTTGCCGGGTGTAGAGTTTATGATTACCAATGGAAAAACGGTGCCTTTTAAATTTCATTTTGGTGCACCAAGCTGTGTGCCTGCAACGGTTTTTGAAACGGCCGGCGCTGCTTTGCTTTCTGCAGATGTAGATGCGTTGCTGCAAAACGATGATATTTATTATTTAAGTGAGATGATGAATTTCCCTGGCGTATTGCATGGCGATGAAGAAGTGTATAAAAAAATTGCTGCTGCAAAAAAATACGGCAAACCGGTTGATGGCCATGCGCCCGGATTGAGAGGCGATGATGCAAAAAAATATATTGAAGCCGGCATTACAACAGACCATGAATGTTTTACAGCCGAAGAGGCATTGGACAAATTAAAGTTCGGCATGAAGATTTTAATTCGTGAAGGAAGCGCTGCCAAAAATTTTGAAGCATTGATTGATCTGATGCATGAACATTTTGCCATGATGATGTTTTGCAGCGATGATAAACACCCTGATAGTTTAGCAGCCGGACATATAAACCAGCTCTGCCAAAGGGCCGTAGCCAAAGGCATTGATGTGTTTAAGGTATTGCAGGCTGCCTGTATAAACCCGGTGCTGCATTATAAAATGAATATTGGTTTATTAAGAGAAGGTGATGCGGCGGATTTTATTGTGGTAGAAGATTTAATAAATTTTAATGTACTTAAAACTTTTATTGATGGTGATATGGTTGCAGAAAATGGCGAATCGAGAGTGGTGAGTAGTGAGTCGGGAGTGCTGAATAATTTTGATTGTGATGAAAAAAATATTGCTGATTTTAAGTTTCAGATTTCAGATTTTGGAGAACAGATTTTTGCGATTGAAGCTTTGGATGGGCAACTGATAACGAATAAAATTATTTGCAAACCAATTACTGAAAATGGTTTTTATGAAAGTGATGTTGCCAATGACATTTTAAAAATAGTTGTTGTTAACCGGTATAAAAATGCACCCGTTGCAAAAAGTTTTATTAAAAATTTTGGAATAAAAAATGGTGCCATTGCATCATCTGTTGCACATGATAGCCACAACATTGTAGCTGTTGGTGTTGATGATGAAAGTATTTGCAGGGCAGTGAATTTAGTGATCAGAGAAAGAGGAGGTGTGAGTGCGGTTAAAGCCTCCCCCACGGGGGGAGGTTTGGAGGGGGCCGTTCTTGGCTTACCTGTTGCCGGTTTAATGAGTAATGATGATGGTTACAAAGTTGCCGCTGCTTACACGGCCATTGATAAAATGGTTAAGGAACAAATGGGTTCCACTTTAACAGCACCATTTATGACCTTATCTTTTATGGCATTGCTGGTAATACCGCATTTAAAACTGAGTGATATGGGATTGTTTGATGGGGATGAGTTTAAGTTTGTGTAGATTCTATTTTGTTAATTTGATCCAAATATTGTTCTCATCTTCAATTATTTTAAGCTCAGTCATTTCAGACATTTTTTTTATATCAGAAGTTTTAATTCCGGGATAATCCTTGAAATATTTGTCGTAAGGATTGTCAATAGTTGTTTTATTGATTGAAGAAGAAAAATCCCGAAAAATAAATAAATCGTCAAGCGTTTTAATATTTAGTAATTTTTTTCCAATAACTATTTCCTTTCCTAAATATTTTCTTATGCCAGGGTAATAAACCCAAAATAAATCTTGTTGCAGCCCATTTATTTTAACCACGGGGCAAAAGCCAAGTATACGGTATTCAAATACCAACCGGTTCATATCAAAAATGCCTTCTTCTTTTAATTTTAAACCAGCCAATTCTATATTTTTATCACTAATTACATGGATGATACTATCATTTGTTAATGGCATTGTAAACCTGTCGTCCACAATATTATAAGCGGTTATTTTATTCGATTTGATTAAGTCAAAAATGATTTTCAGAATTCGGTTGTCCTTAAATAAAATCTCATTGTTAACTGGTGCCAGGTAACGCCAGAATTTGTGCCTCCATACTGCATTTTCTGCTTTTATTTTTGCATATTCTACAACTCCATCTGCATTATATGTAAGCTGATAGGCATTTTCAGCCAACAACGGAATTGGGCCTTCATTTGGAATTGAGGGGAAAACACGTTTAAACTCAAACGGATTTTTATAAAATCTTTCCACTCTTTTTCTTCCTGTTGAATCCCAAACAATCCATTTACCAGTGCGATATCCGTTTACCAACACGCCTTCAGATTTTTTGACTCCATTGTTGTAATAAGAAATATAGTTTCCAGATATTCTGCCGTTTATAACGTTGTAAATGCATTTTGTATTTTCATTATCAAGTACAGTAGTTCTTATTTGTGCATGAGAATTTAAACTGCCGAAAAACAGAAAACTGATTACTATATTGGTTATGTAAATTCTCATTTTACAATTTAATTTCTATGCCCCAGTAGGCCAATACATTTTTATAAAGCGAATTAGAATAATTATTGTTTTTTATTTCTTCTTTTACAAACCTAAAGGCGATTTGACGATAACCATTAAATGTGTAAGTTGCGAAATTGTACCATAATGCTTTACTTTGAAATAAATAAGAATTTCCAACAATCATTCTTCTTTTATCCCGTGGACTATCTTTTGTTTTTGACAGATCTAAAAACAAATCATAAATAAATACAGAGTCTCTAAAACCAAAAATGCCTTCGGCATATGTATTCATCGTCCAATCAGAAAAATTTTTATTAAAGTCATTTTTCCTGTTACTGATTTCTAAAAAATCATACGCAGCAAGCCATTCACCCAGCTTAGGCAACCGGTATATAAATTTAAAATCCGGGCCTTTATTTTCCTGTATTGTTCTCCACTTACAATAATTCATTGCAGCTTCCCACGAAACACCTGCCACAGGAAATTCATCATAGTTATTATTGCTGATATATTCCTTGTAATTTTCTTTTGAAGTAATACCTGAGTCGGGAAGCTGTCTTAAATAAAAATTGTATGAAGAATCTTTTTTTATTGATTCAAGATAAAGTTTGTATTGTTTAAAGGTAATCTGGCTGCTGATCTCAAAACTATCAATTGCCATTTTAAAATTAATTTTTGCGTTATCTGCTTCATAGCCAATATCATAATCTCTTTCAGAAAATCCTAAAACTTTATAAGGTAGAAATGTTTGCTTTGGAATTATATAAACCTGTTGGCAAATACCAACAAAGCAAAATAATATGGAAGAAATTAGTGCTATACTTTTTTGATATTTCATCTACAAAGTATTTTGTTTACTCAACCTTTGCTCCCGCAATTTTCATCGCTACACTATCTGTTCCTTTGGGTGCAAAATATTTTGTTTTAAAGTTTGTGCTGTTGCCTGCAGTAATAGTTTCGTAAATTACCTCGTGGTCTTTTTCAAGCAGGGCGCCGGTTTCGCTGTAAAACGAAAGTTCAACATCAACATCTTTATAACTGGCAACAGTTGCTTTATTGCTGATGGTTCCTTTAATTACACGTTGGCCAATTAAATTTTTTCTGTCGCTGCCTTCCACACTTAAAAAGCGTTTCGGGTTTTCCTTTTCGGTTTTTCCAAGTGTTTCTTTGGTTTGCTCGTATTTATCTTTTGTATTTGAATCTGCAGTTTTATCATCACCGCCGCAGGCTGCAAAAACGAAACTTACTACAATTAAAGCCGGTAATATCTTTTTCATTTGTTATTAATTTGAATACAATAAAAATACATTTTTGTGAAATGGAATGTTAAAAGATTTTGAGGATGTTGCCTCAGAGGCTCAGAAGCACAGAAAAATACAATTGGGTTTACTTAGAAAAAAAATCAGATAAAGCTTTTTTTTATTTTAGTTTTGTTGCAACAGCCTGGTTTATATTTTCGCTTTGGTAATACTTCGCTTCGATCGATGCTCAATAAAGATATATTGTACAAGAGTGCGACGCCAATGAAGCCCAATAAAGAATCTAAGCCGGGCTCACAAAATTAAAAACACCAAACCCAAAACTCTCATGGTTATCAATTTAAGCGAACAACACTCTTTAGTTAGTAATTGGGTTAGCGAATTGCGGGATGTGGATGTGCAGCAGGACCGTATGCGTTTCAGGCGCAACCTGGAGCGTATTGCTGAAGTTATTGGATACGAGATAAGCAAAAAAATGCCTTGGGAAGAAAAAGAAATTACCACACCCTTAGGCATCAGCAACAGCAAGGTATTGGCAGCACAACCGGTGCTGGCAACAATTTTACGGGCCGGACTGGGTATGCATACCGGTTTGCTTAATTATTTTGATAAGGCCGATAATGCTTTTATAAGTGCATACCGAAAACACAATCCGGATGGCAGTTTTGATATACATATGGAATATATGAGTTGCCCGGAAATTGAAGACCGCATAGTAATTATAAGCGACCCCATGATTGCAACCGGGGCTTCGCTGGTAAAATCAATTGAATTTTTAAAGGAAGAAGGAAATATAAAAGAGCTGCATATTGTTTGTGCCATTGCTTGCACGGTTGGTATTGAATATGTAAAAAGGGCCGTACCCAAAGCAACCATCTGGTGTGCAGATATTGATGATGAAATTACAGCCAAAGGCTACATAGTGCCGGGTTTGGGCGATGCAGGCGATTTGGCTTTTGGTGCTAAAATGCAAGGATAAAAGCAGTTTAGGGTTTAGGAGTTTAGGGTTTTATGTTGGTGCCAATTTTTAAAAAATGTATATCAATTATTACCAAAAGCTGTGGTAGAGAAAGCAAACCCAAAACACAAAACTCAAAACACAAAACATTTCCGTGCAGCTTTTTGCTGTAAATACCTATCTTTAAGTTTCTGAACATTTAATGAAAATGAGAAAACTATTAGTTTGTATTTATGCCCTGTTAGCAAGCCAGATGCTGAGTGCTCAGGATCCGCACTTTTCACAATTTTTTGCTTCGCCGTTAACGCTTAACCCGGCATTCACCGGTAAATTCAGTGGAACCTGGCGTTTGGCAGCCAATCATCGTGATCAATGGCCATCTATACCAAAAGCTTATGTAACCACCAGTGCATCTATTGATTTTCCTATTTTAAAAGGCAGGATACCAGAGAAAGATGTTTTTGGTGTGGGCATTTCGGGTTTAACTGATGCCAGTGCAAACAATATTTTAAAATTAAACTACGGTTCGGTGTCCATGTCGTATCACAAGGCATTGGATGAGAATGGTTACAGTACAATCGGTGCAGGTTTTCAGGGTACTTATAGCAGTCTTAGTCTGGACCAGAGTAAACTTACCTTCGAAAGCATGCTTACGCAAAATGGATTTACTAATGAATCAGGCAGAGAAGTGCTTCAAAATGGAAACCAGCAAAGTTATTTCGACCTTAATGCGGGTCTTCTTTATTCAGGATCTACCAATGGGCAAAACAATTTTTATGTGGGCGCCAGCATGTATCATATCACCCGCCCCAAGGTTGGTTTTAACGATAAAAACTGGTATTTAAGTGGCCGTATTTCGGCACATGCCGGTGGTTCTTTTCCTATTTCAGATTTATTAACGGTGCATGCCTCTGCTATTTATCAAACACAAAATAAAGCCAGCGAAACCACACTGGGTGCGGCTATTGCAGCTAACCTGAGTGAGGATGCTGAAAAACCAAGTGCTATTTATATTGGTAGCTGGATACGTTTAAACGATGCAATTATTCCCTACATCGGGCTTGAGTTTGGTGGCTTACGCATTGGTGCCAGTTACGATTTTAATATCAGTAATTTAAAAGCGGCTACTGCATCACGTGGAGGTTCTGAGTTTTCTATCATCTTTATAAAAAGGCCACCTGATTACCAAGGAATTCCTTGTCCAAAATTCTAAAAATTATTATAACATATCCTCTATTAAGAAGCCCGGCAAATTGCCGGGCTTCTTAATAATTATACCATTAACTTTCAGATAAGCACACGTACTTTTTTTAAAAAAATCTGCTTCTTTTCAACACTTATCCCAACATTATCTGATATCTGTTACCACACTGAATTTTAATACGTTTTACTTTGGAAGTTCAGATTGTTTTCGATACTTTTATATTTCATTTAACAAAATTATACATTTATGAAAAAAGCTTTACTACTAACGCTTTTATCTGTATTGATGTTTGGTTTTGGATTTTCGCAAAATGCAGACAAATTCTGGTCTGTAAACAGTGACATCCAAAGCAGCATTACGAAGGATAAAGGCGTAGCAAGACTGTCTTTTCCTAAAGAGTTCAAGCTGTTCAATCTGAACACGGAATCTTTAAGACAAGAACTGTTTTCTGTAACGGGGAACAGCCAGAAGCATTCAACGGTAATATCCTTACCGAATGCCGATGGAAATCTGGAGCAGTTTGAAGTACACGAAACTTCAAATTTTGTGAAGGAACTACAAGATAAATTCCCTGCTATCAGGGCGTTTACGGGTAAAGGCATCACCGACAGAGGTGCCATTTTAAAATTGAGTATTTCCCCGCAGGGAATACAAACAATGGTTTTCAGAATCGGAAAGCCGAATGAATTTATTGAGGCTTACTCAAAAGATCATTCTGTTTATGCTGTATTCAAATCTCAAAGAGATAAGGGCCAGTTACAATGGACCTGCTCAACTCCAGAAGAGAACCTGGCGAAAAGCTTAAACTCAAAAGTTGCTACTTCGGGATTAACCGGCAGTTCTACAGGTGAGTTAAAGACCATGCGTCTGGCTCAATCTTGTAACGGTGAGTATGCAAACTATTTTGGTGCAACCAGTTCTGCCCAGGTTGCTTTGGTTTTAGCAGCTTTTAATGCAACCCTTACACGTTGTAATGGTACCTACGAAAAAGACCTGGCGATTCACCTGAATCTCGTTCCAGAAACAGTGAACGTGATCTATTATGATCCCGCCACTGATCCTTACACTACACTTGGGGCATGGAATACGCAATTACAAATTGCACTCAATACTTCACTCACAGGTCCGGCAACACCACTTAATGTTAATAACGCTGCTTATGATATTGGGCATATGTTTGGCGCCTCAGGCGGAGGTGGTAATGCAGGTTGTATCGGTTGTGTTTGTGTAGATGGTGTTGCCAGCGGTAACGGAGCAACAAAAGGTAGAGGAATTACTTCGCCTGCTGATAATATTCCACAAGGAGACAATTTTGATATTGATTATGTAGCACATGAGGTAGGCCACCAAATGGGTGGAAACCATACCTTTTCAATGTCAAATGAGGGTACCGGAGTAAATAAAGAAGTTGGTTCTGGCATCACCATTATGGGTTATGCCGGTATTACCAGCCAGGATGTGGCTCCTCACTCAATAGACATCTGGCATGAAGCATCTATTGCACAGATTCAGGCTAACATGGCAACTAAAACCTGCCCTGTAACAACTGTAATTACAGCAAATAATGCTACTCCCGTAGTTGCACCTGTTCCAAATGCAACTATTCCAATGCAGACTCCTTTTGCACTGGTAGGTTCAGCAACAGATGCTAACCCTGCAGATGTACTTACTTATTGTTGGGAACAGGATAACGATGGTGCCGGCCAAACCGGTAACAACAGCGTTGCCTATGCAGCCAAGCCTACAGGGCCAAACTGGTTAACATTCCCTGCCACTACATCTGGCACAAGGCTTATGCCTAAGTTATCTACTATATTGGCTGGTTTGCAGATTACACCGGTATTACCAGGTGGTGATCCCATTGCTAATATAGAGGCATTAAGTTCAGTTTCAAGAACTTTAAACTTCAGATTAACTGTTAGAGATAATGCAGCTTATGTTGCAGACCCTCCGGCATCCAGGAAAGTTGCTCAAACAGCTTTTACTGATATGGTTGTTACAGTTACCAATACTTCAGGTCCGTTCCAGGTTACACAACCTAATACGAACCTGTCGTGGGCTGGTGGAACTACACAAACTATAACATGGGATGTAAATAATACAACTGCAGCTCCTGTGAGTTGTGCCCTCGTTAAGATATCTTTATCTACCGACGGTGGAAATACATTCCCCACTGTTTTAGCTGCCAGTACTGCTAATGATGGAACTGAATCAGTAACCATCCCTGCAACACCAAGCGCAACTGCACGTGTTAAAGTAGAAGCCATTGGCAATATCTTCTTTGATATTTCTAACAGCAACTTTAACATTACAGGTGCCCCTACAGCTCCTACTGTAACTATTAACCAGGCTGCGGCTCAGGCTGATCCTACATCAACTTCACCGATTAATTTTACGGTGGTGTTCAATGAGGCAGTTACAGGCTTTACAACCGGTGATGTTACTTTATCAGGAACTGCAGGTGCAACAACTGCTGTTGTTACAGGTGGCCCAACTACTTATAACGTAGCTGTAGCCGGTATGACCTCAAGCGGAACTGTTATTGCAACAATTCCTGCCGGCGTTTGTACCAGTGTTGCTTCGGCTTTAGCAAACACTGCTTCAACCAGCACTGATAATACAGTAACATTTAATCTGGTTGTTGCCAATCCTAATGTAACGATAAACCAGGCAGCGGCCCAGGCCGATCCTACCGGAACATCACCCATCAACTTTACAGTGGTGTTTGATCAGGCAGTTACAGGATTTGCTACAGGCGACGTAACCATAAGCGGTACCGCAGGTGCAAATTTGGGTACTGTTACAGGTAGTGGTTCAACTTATAATGTAGCTGTATCTGGTATGACAGGAAGCGGAACTGTTATTGCAACAATTCCTGCAGGTGTTTGCCAGAATGCTACAGCACAACCGAACAATGCATCTACAAGTACTGATAACACAGTAACTTTTAATGCACCTCCCGGATGTACAAGTGTTAACCCTGTTCCAAGTGATACAGTATGTAATGGTGCAACACATGCAGCTGTTACATTCAGCAGTCCAACTGCTGGTACTACATTCAGCTGGACAAACAATACTCCATCTATTGGCCTTGCGGCTAGTGGCACAGGTAATTTACCTGCCTTTACCGCAAATAATGCTACGGCGGCTCCTGTTGTTGCTACAATCGTTGTAACACCAACACTAACCCTTGTAACACCAACAACTACAACCTTTAACTTTACCGGTGGTGCACAAACTTTTACAGTGCCTGCAGGTGTAAGTTCCATCAACATTACTACTTTAGGTGCACAAGGCGGAGCCGGTGCAACAGGTGGTAACGGAGCAACAGGTGGTACCGGAGGAAGAGGATCAAGATCAACAGGTACTTTGGCGGTAACACCCGGCCAGGTACTTACCATATTTGTAGGCGGCGCTGGAGCCACACCTGCAGCGGGCTTTAATGGCGGCGGAACTGGCGGTAACGCTAATTCCGGCGGTGGCGGAGGCGCATCTGATGTAAGGTTCCCCGGAGCTTCATCAGCAGATCGTATTATTGTAGCCGGCGGCGGCGGAGGCGGTGGAAGAGCTGGTTGCGAAGGCGCTGGCGTGGCTGGCGGAGCCGGCGGAAACGGAGATGGCAATGGTGTAAACGGAACCGATGCCCCTACACCTGGTGGTGTAGCTGGTGGCGGATTTGGAGCTATCGGAGTAACACCTGGTGCAGCCGGTATTGGCTGTGGAGGTTTCTTAGGTGCTCCTGGTTTAGCAAGTGCCGGCCCTGCTGGCGGTAACGGTGGCGGCGGACAAACCTGCTGCTGCTTTAGTTTTGCAAGCGTACCCGGCGGTGGCGGCGGAGGCGGTGGCTTCCTCGGCGGTGCTGGCGGTGGCGGCGGTTCTGCAGGAACTGTAGGCTGTTCTGGTAACGACAAAGGAGCCGGTGGCGGCGGTGCTGGTGGTACATCATACACTGGCGGTGTTACTGCTGGTGTGGTTACTACCAACATCCAATCGGGTAATGGCCAGGTTGTATTAAACTACAATGTAACCACTATCTGTAACGGACCTACCACTGCATTTACCATTACAGTTATGCCAACTGCAACTGTAAACCCAGTACCTAACCAGGTAGTTTGTGCCGGTGCACCAACTGCGCCTGTAAACTTTACAAGCCCAACTCCTGGTGTTATTTTCAACTGGACTAACAATACACCTGCAATAGGCCTTGCGGCTTCTGGTACAGGTAACATAGCTTCATTTACAGCTTTAAATCCTGGTAATACACCATTAGTTGCAACCGTAACAGTTACACCACTTGTTCCCGTTGGTGGAACCATTCCAGGTGGCCCTGTAAGTTTCAGTAACCCAGCAAACATTGCAATACCTGCAACAGGAACAGGAAGCGGCGCTGGTAGCGCTTCTAACCCTTATCCATCGAACATTACAGTGTCTGGTGTTCCAACTACAGGTGTTACTGTTCAGTCGGTTACTTTAACCAACATACAACATACCTGGTCTGATGATATCGGTGTATTACTGGTAGGACCAAACGGAGAGAAATTTGTACCAATGTCAAGGGTTGGCGGTTCTGCAGGTTTTGATGTAACAGCTACTGTTACCTTAAGAGATGGTAACCCAGCCATGCCAACCGGCACGGCAGCAATACCATCCGGTACTTATGCACCAACAGCCCGTACAACGGCAATATGGCCAGCACCAGCTCCGATAGCACCTTATAGTTATCCTGCGCCTAACGGCTCAGCTACATTTGCCAATACATTCAACAACACTTCCAACTATAACGGAACCTGGAGTTTGTATGTAACAGATATGGCAGGTGGCGATATAGGTAATATAGCAGGAGGCTGGGGAATTACTTTGGTAACTCCGGCAGCTCCCTCTGTGGGATGTGCTGGTACACCTCGTTCTTTCACCATCACAGTTAATCCTAATCCTGCAATTGTAATTATTGCTGATCCCGGCACAACAATTTGTGAAGGAGATCCAACTTTATTAACGGTTGTAACAGGAACTTCTACTCCTCTGGGTGTTTTATATACTCAAGGACCTGCAGCTCCGGTTAACGGTTCACCATCACAGGTATTTGAACCAGTTAATACTGCATTTAATTCGCAGTCGGCTGATGATTTTATTGTACCTGCAGGAGCTTCGTGGTCAATTACTCAAATGACTGCTAATGGAATTGGAACTGGTAATCCTACATCAGTGAATGTATTCTTCTACAGCAATTCAGGAAGTAACTTACCTGGTGCAGTAGTTGCATCTTATCCAAATTTAACCAGCTTTGTACGTACTGGAGGTAACTATTCAGTTACTTTACCATCTGCGCTTAATTTAACTGGTGGTACATATTGGGTATCGTTACAGGTTAATATGAGCTTTGCAGCCGGCGGACAATGGTTCTGGGGCAATTACGGAGCACCCGTAGTTAACAGCCCTTACGCATGGCAGAATCCAGGTGGTGGCTTTGGTACACCTTGTGCAAGCTGGGGTTACGGCGGATCTGGTTGTAATGTTGGAGGCGGTGCTTCTAATGTTAACAATATTTTCTCGTTAACAGGTACTTCAGTTACAGGCGGCGGCCCTCTTGGCCCTGGATATACTTTCCTTTGGACTCCTGCTGCAGGTTTAAGTTCTACAACTTCAAACCCTGTTGCAGCTTCTCCAATGAATACGACAACTTACACTGTAACTGCAACTACTCCTGGTGGTTGTTCAAGACAGGCTTCTGTTTTAATTACAGTTAACAAGCGTCCAACAGTTACTACACAGCCTTTAGCTAATGTTAGATGTGTTGGTACTACTGCTACCTTTACTGTAGGTGCAACCGGAACCGGTCTTATCTACCAATGGCAGGAAAGTCTTACAGGTTGTGCTGGTTCATTCGTTAATTTAACCAATGGTGGTCAGTATAGCGGTGTAAATACTGCTACACTTAACATCACTGGAGTAACTAGTGCAATGAATGGCAGAGGATACCGTGTGATAGTAACTGGTGCATGTGCACCGGTTAACAATGCCAATATTTCTAATTGTGTAACCTTAACTGTTAATCCATTACCGGTTGTTGCAATTACTCCTCCAATCAGTTGTGGTGGTGTTGCAGGAATTTCCGGTACAGCATTATCAGTAGGTTCGGCACCTCCTCCGGTACCTGGTTCAGTAACTGTAAATTCAGGAACGATCAATTTAGCTGTTCCTGATAATACAGCTAATGGTGTAAGTAATACCATTGCAATGGCTGGTGTTCCGGCTAATGCAACGATCACCAATGTAACAGTTACATTGAATAATTTCTCTCATACTTATCCGGGTGACATAATCATGCAT
>JANMBZ010000167.1:0-12970 GCA_031360765.1 Chitinophagaceae bacterium | reverse complement strand
TTAAACAAGTTTGGGGGTAGGTTTAAAAGTGGGGTGGTGTTTGTTACCTGCTTAGCATAAGCTGCCGGCAAACTATTTTTACATGGTAAAAACTTGCTCGTAAAATGTAGCTTTATAAAATGGCCGATGTACACAGTAAGGAAACCCGCAGCTTCAACATGAGCCGAATTAAATGCAAAAACACAAAACCCGAAATGCTGGTGCGTACATTTTTGCATGCACACGGTTACCGATATAAACTGCACGATAAAACCCTCCCCGGCAAACCTGATATTGTTTTACCAAAATACCACACCGTAATTTTTGTACATGCCTGCCTGCCGCTAGGCAGGGCTGCTTTTGGCATGGCCATGCAAACTGCAAATATTTTGTAGTGCCCAAAACCCTTACCCAATGGTGGACGGATAAAATAAACCGCAACAAAGCCAATGATGAAAAAGCTATAAAGGCTTTAAAGAAAGATGGATGGAAAGTGATTGAAATTTGGGAATGTGGATTAAAGCCAAAGAAAGTAGATAAGACTTTAATGAAACTATTGAAAAAATTAAACAAATGATTATTTTAGTGTTTACATAACATCTGCAGATATTTTTTACTGGCCAATGCAATTACCAAGGTACCCATACAAAACCAATACAGCCTTTCTGGATTATGAATTTATAAGCGAAGGCCCTAAAGGCAGTATCAAAAAAGTTATACGTTTTACTAAAATTGACAAAACTGTATTCAACCTCGGTTTCGGAGACCTTGATGAAGAAACAGGTGAGATAAGTGATACCGTTGTTACAAATAATAATGATAGCCGTATTGTACTGGCTACAGTTGCCGCCACTGTACATGATTTTACTTTTAACTACCCCGATGCTGTTGTCATAGCAAAGGGCAGTACACATTCAAGAACAAGACTTTACAGAATGGGAATCACCAATCACTGGAAAGAAATAAGCGCAGATTTTGAGGTATATGGCCTTAAAGAGGGAGAATGGGAATTATTTGCAGAACGCAGGGACTATGAAGCTTTTTTGATACACAGAAAATAATTTGTAATTTTGGGATATGAGTACAACCGCTAAAAATAAGGCTGGCACTAAAAATAAAAAAGCATTTGCCGTAATTGACAATAATGTTGGCAATTATGAAAAGCATCCTTTTTTTATAAAAAAAGCCAATGCAGCTAAAGCATTATTAAAAGCTGTTGGGTTACCAAAACAGCTGGCAAAAGCTAAATAATCTTACCTATAAATAAATAATTCAAAGCATCAACATCTGGTTGGTGCTTTTTTATTTGCTGTGTGTGTTTTAAAACATACCGCTTTATTATTTACAACAAAATAAGTTTAAGGCAACCCCTTAACGTGACTTAAAGGCAAATGTACTTTAAGTCACATAAGGTAGTATTGCCTTATGGATATTAAAACCAAAATAGGACTGCGGATTAAGGAAATACGCACCGAAAAAGAACTCACACAGGAAGCGGTTGCTTTTAAAAAGAAATTGTTTAAAAATATTTTTAATGAACGCTGATAAAATTTACTCTTTATGTGAAGCTGTTGCTGATATTGCTTTTATCGCAGCAAAGGAAAATTATAAAACAGAAGACAGTAGAGAGAAATTTGCCCAGTTCATTGAATGGGCAAAAGAGTTTGAATATTTACACAGGAATGTTGAGTGGGGAGTAAATTTTCCTCCTGAATACATTGATTCCATTAAATATTTCACTATGTTTAAGATTAATCAATGGAGTAATGTATGAAAGAGGGTCAAACGTTATGGACAAGAGATGAATTGATTCTTGCTGTAAACCTATACTGCAAATTACCTTTTGGCAAAATGCACAAGGGAAATCCTGAAATTGTCGCACTATCAAATGTCATAGACAGAACTCCAAGTGCTATTGCAAGAAAGCTGGGGAATTTTGCAAGTTTTGACCCAACACTAAGAGAAAGAGGAATAAAAGGGCTGTCAAATTCAGGTAAGTTAGATGCAAAAATATGGAATGAGTTTTATAATAATTGGGATGAGGCTTTAATTGAAAGTGAGAAACTATTAGCACAGGCAAAGCATACAACAATTGAAAAATTAAATAAGATTGAAATTGATGATTTACCCAAAGATGGAAAAGAAAAAGAAAGAGTAGTTAAGGTGAGAGTAAATCAATCAATTTTTAGAACAATGATTTTGGCTACTTACAATAACAAATGCTGCATTACAGGTATTGACAATGCTGATTTATTGATAGCAAGCCATATTGTGCCGTGGAGTAAAGATGAAAAAAACAGATTAAATCCAATGAATGGGCTTTGCTTGAATGCATTGCATGACAGGGCATTTGATAAAGGGTTGATTACAGTTTCGGCAGAAAATTATTCAATCAAAGTTTCATCAAAACTTACGAAAGGAAATGTCGTAGAGAGTATTGAGTATAATTTTTTAAAATTGGAAGGAGTAGAAATAGCTTTGCCTGATAAATTTTTGCCTGCAAAAGAGCAGCTAAAGATTCATAATGATTTTTTTATCCCTTAATTTGCAAGGAAAGAATAAATTGATAGAGTTCCACCAAGTCATCTCCATGTTTTTTTACTTTCTTTCTCATAGTGATACAAAACTCATCATTGAATTCAAAAGCATGTTCACCAGTTCCAACAATAATTTTCCCTTCTACTGGTGCTTGTGTTTCGTGTCCAAGTAAGTTTCTCTTTTTTGTTATTTCAGTATAGCTTGTCTTGAATCCATCATTTTTATAGGGCGCGGTAATTTTATCCTCTACTGAATCAATTATAAATTGAACTGCTTTTATCTTTTCCGAAGTATCAAACATCAGAGTGTCTTTGAGAACACGATTAATATTCCTATTCCCATAAAAAGTGTCAAAATCTGATTTCTTACCCGAAACCTTCCCATTTACATTTTCAAAAATGTGGTTAACAAGATTGTCACGAATTCCAAGGGTATCTTTAGTAACTATCAAATTGATAATTTCAAACATTGTTTTATCTATGTCGCTAGTTTCCGCCATTATCAAACCTCTCATATTATTGAGGTCTTGAACTTTCTTAACCGTTGTTTGAATTACATGACTTACTTTATCAATAAAATCATCATTATCTCTATCTGCACAATATGCACCGTCAATTTGAAATTTTTGTAATTCACTTCTAACATAAGCCTCGCCTTCCGAAGAATAAAAAACAACTTCCGTATAAATTCCTTTTTCACGGATTGTATTCAGAATAGTTGAACCTTTCTCATCATTTGCTAAATTCAAATCAGCAATAATTAAATCGTAAAGTTGAAAATCAATGGTATTAAGATTGTCGTCATTGATTTCATTTCTTGGTTCTGGAAAAACAAAGCCTAATTCCTCAACAACTCTTTTCACCAATCTTTTCTTGGCGTTAAAAGATGCTTGAATGTCTTCAAACCAAAGTATCTTATAATCTAAATTCATTTCTTAATAGTTATTACAAACTCAGCACCCTTCTTATATGCTGTGTTTGCAACAATGCTCCATTTATATTCTTTAATGATGTTGTTGATGTGATAAAGTCCAAGCCCAGTACTTTTGGTAGTTGAAAATCCTTTTTTAAAAATGTCGTTAATGTCTGTAATCTCCTTGCTAAAACCAATACCGTTATCTCTGAATGTCATTTCAAATTTATTAGGAAAAGATTCTGTTGTGATTAAAAGTTGTGGCGCTTTATGTTTCTTAGAATTATTAATCATGTTATCAATAATGATTGAAATATCTAAGGGTCTAAAAGATGTTTTAAACGGCGTTGATGAAATTTGTTTGTAATCAACTTTTATTTTATTCGTTTTAAAGTAGTTTGAGATTTTGCTAACATAGTCACTCACAAAGTCGGTAATATCATTTTCCTTTTTAGAGTTAAAATCTTCAAAAATTGCTCTCATACCAAACCTTGATAAAGAT
Source organism: Chitinophagaceae bacterium (assembly GCA_031360765.1). Classification (GTDB taxonomy): domain Bacteria; phylum Bacteroidota; class Bacteroidia; order Chitinophagales; family Chitinophagaceae; genus Ferruginibacter. Next base: position 9,039 of record JANMBZ010000167.1, on the reverse strand, counting down.
TCAATTTTATTATTCTCTGCAATCAATTCGTCCATAAATTGAAGTAACTCTTTATGATTTATTTCTTCGTCAATGGAAATCTTATTATATAATTCTTTAAGAATTGATTTCACCGTGTCGGCAATTACAAAAACTTGATGATGCAGATTGGTTACATTTTTAATATCCTGCGATTCTATTGAAACACTAATGGCCAACTGCTCCTTTTTCTTTTCCAATTCCTGCTCAACAATTTTCTTCTCTTGAATTTTCGTACCTAATTCTTTCTCCGCAGAATCTGCCCTTTTAAGAGAAGTAGTAATTGCTTTTTCAATTCGCTCTGCTTCTTTGTAAAGTTGTTTATTGTTTGATTCTGCCGCAATACGTTTAAAGTTCTTGACTAACTTTTTTGCACTTTTTTCTTCTCGATTGGAAATTAGATTTACGATATCCTTATTGTAAGTCAAACTTTGAATTGCCTTATCGTCTGAAATGTTTGCTATCAGTTTAACAAGATTTTCTTTTACGATTTCACTTGTAAGATTTTCAGTGTCATCATCCTCATTAACTCCCCACTGCGTTACATCAATTACATATTTTTCTAATCGTCTAAGAGTTTTAATTAGGTAGCCATCATCCTTATTGGTTAATTCAGTGTAGGTTTTGGTTTTCAATAAACCATCTCCACGGCTTGTAGTTTCTCTCAATTCAAAATTTACTCCCTGAATAGAAACTTCTCCAATCAAGCTCCTCAAACCAATGTATCTGGCATAACCCTGCAACGCTCGGTTATCAATCCCTAAGCTATCATCACCTCTTTCACCATAAGGATAAATTCTAAAGCCGTTTTTGTAAATGAATAAACTGCCAAAGTCAACATGCTCAACGCCAGTTCGCTTCTTGAAAGTAACTTTTGCAGAACGGTTTAAGAAATATAAAGTGATTCCAACATTTGAAAGCAAATGGAATTCGCTCTTCTCTTTTATTTCGTAAACAAAATTTTCCCTATCGGTTAATCGAGTCGTAATTATTCCGTTACTGTCAATGCTTGATTCAATTCTCGTTGTCTTAATATCAAGTTCATTGAATACGAAATTTTTTATTTCGCCATTAACTGTGTTATAGTATTGTTCAATATCTGTATTCCCGTCTTGCTTAAATTTTTTAATAACTTCTCTGTCTTTGTCATGTTCATCTGGAACTGAAAGAATTATTTTGAACTTTTGAACTTCATCAGAAGTATTTAGGTCTGGTCGGATAAGTTTTGATAATTTCTCTTTTAACCGTTTGAAATTTTCTCTGTTCCAAAAATCTTTTGGAACACCTGTAATTTCTAACACAGTTCCTTTCTTTAAATCGTATGTCGTTTTTGTTAGGAGTGTATGGGTAACTGGAATTTCTTTGAATTCAATTTTTTGGTTTTTCTCAAATTTTGCCCAGTCAACAAAGATGTTTTCAATTTTGCTTTTGGGTTGTTCGCTGACTGTAATTAGGTTTAAAAATTTTCCAAGCCGATCACAGGAGAATCTTCCTACACCTTTAGCACCTGCGTAAACTCTACCAGATTTTATTTTGTCTCGGTAATCTTCTGTTCCGTCTCGTTTGGCAGAGTAGCCAAGGAACAACCATTTTTCAGTCAAATCTTCATAGTCCATACCTTTGCCATTGTCTTGAATTATAATTTTGGCATTCCTGGAATAGATATCTTCAAAAGTGATTTTCACTTCTGTTGCCCTGGCATCAAAAGAATTTTTTACCAATTCAAAAACAGCAACGAAATTGTCAGTAATTAAATCACTACCAATTAGATTTTTTAGAGCAGAGCTTATTTTAAAATATTTATCACTCATTAGCTGACTAGTTGTTTTAAAACCAATCCGCTTTGTTCTCCGAAAAGCGGGGGAATCGCATTTCCAATTTGAGTATAACGTGGCACTTCTCTTACTCTTTGTTTCCCACCAGTTGTGTATTTTCCTTTAATCTCAAAATCATCAGGGAATGATTGAATTCTTGCATTTTCCCTTACTGTCAATATTCGAGGTTCTGCATAATGAATATAGTCATCTGGTAAAGTTGTAATAGTTGGGCTTGGGACTTTATTACATAGTGGAACAATTGTTCTTTTTTTAGTTTTGTATTTATGTTTAGACCCATCGCTAATTGTGGTATTCCTTCTCTCCTTTATCAAAATTTCTGCAAATCTTTTTTCAATATGTTCTTTGTGGTTAACAAAACGGTGGCTATCTGCAACTTGGCCTTGTTTTTTATTTTTTCGTAAATACGTCTGGTACTTACTTAAAGCTTTTGCATAAATACCAGCTTTAAAGCCTTTCGTATCTGGAGAATCAATTTCACCATTCGAACGCAGTAAATCTGAAATCGCTTCTTGTAGTGTTGTAGTTATATTAAGATTTTTACCAACCAAAAAACTCTTTCGATTTTCAATAATTTTGTAAAAAAAATCTTCGGCTAAAATTGTTGTTTCAATACCTAATTCTTTTCTTATCCCAACTAAAATGAACCTGCACCTTTTTTGTGGCACTCCATATTTTGAAAAATCAATCATTTCCCCACAGATGTCGTAACCAAGGCTCTTTAATTGTTCTGATACATAGGTTGAATATTGTTTCCCTTTCGTTTTATTTTTTGAGAATCCAAGAGTAAACCCCTTTACATTTTCAAAAAATAAAATCTTGGGCTGTACTAACTTGATAAAATTTATGTAATCTTTAATTAGTGTATTTCTTTTATCATTTTCATCTCTTTTACCTGCTGTAGAAAATCCCTGACAAGGCGGACCACCAGTTACCATATCAACTTTACCTCTGAGTTTTATTAATTCATACTCATACTCATTTAAAACAACTTTTATATCAAGATTTTTTTGAGGTAACCAGCCGGGCCAACTGAAATGATTTCTTTTGTCTATTAAATTAAATTTAAGTGTTTCGAAAGCATCAGGGCTTTTTTCAATTGCGAATAACCCTTTCCACCCGGCATTGTGTAGCCCAAGTGATAAACCGCCACAGCCAGCAAAAAGATCAATATAATTCATTTGTTTACTCATGGTTTTGAAAACTCTTTTGAATCGAAAAAATCTTTAAATGAAATATCAAGTGCTGTTAGTACACGTTGAAGGGTGTCTACGGATATATTGCGTCTGCCATTTTCTATGTGTGTCATAAATGACCTTTCCATATCAGCAGTGTTAGCAACGTCTTCTTGGGATCTGTCTTTTCGAAGTTCTTTTATCCGGGCACCAATTTTTTGCTTAATGTCCATATTGCAAGGTATTTTCATGTGACTTATAATACAATGTATTATAAGTCACATGAGTAATTAATAATCAATAATTTAATTAAGTGAAATATGATAGTTGGGGGATATGATTACAGCAGTTATTATGTTTTTCGAAAGGGGCCTCCCCCCAAAAAAATTACCACTTTGAGGTATTGCACACATCAAAAATATTTTTAAAATTTGTTGTGTTAAAACATTTTTTCATTTAAACTTTTAAATTATGAGTTCTACTTCAGAAAAAGGCCTGGCAAAAATGCTGGGTAACTTTAACAGTCTTATTTCGGCCTGCATTGGTTATGAGGGCAAATATGTGCCCAGCCGTAAAGCACTGCAGGTGCCGCCATTGCAGGCCCTGCACCTAAGTGCCAAAGGCCAGCTTACCCTGGTAAACACGGCCGCAGTAGCCGACACCAAGGCCGTAAATGAACGGCAGCTTATTTTTGAACCCCTAAAAAACAGGGCAAAACAGGTTGTTTATTCGCTGGCATCCTCGGGGGCAGATGCCAAAATTGTGGAAGATGCAAAAACCATCAACCGCAAAATTCAGGGCACCCGCCTGCCCAAACCAAAAAAAACGGTAGATCCCCAGGCCGGGGCCGACCCAAAAACCATCAGCACCTCGCAGCAAAGTTTTGATAGTGTGCTGGATAATTTTGGTAAACTGGTAACGCTGGTTGCCGGCGAGCCATTGTACAAGCCCAACGAAACCGAACTCGCCCTCACAGGCCTCAATACTTACATTACTGCAATGGATGCTGCCAACCAGGCTGTTATTGATACCACTACTGCGGCAAGTAATGCACGTATAAGCCGCAATAATGTACTTTTTGCCGAGCCCGATGGCCTGGTACCCATTGCAAATGCAGTAAAAACCTACCTCCGTTCAATTTACAAAGTGTCCAGCCCAGAGTATAAGCAGGTAAGCAAACTGCAGTTTCGTAAAGCAATCAGGTAAAATGGGGCTAATCTTTATAGAAACAGGTTCTGTAAAATCCAATATCCCTATTTTAAAAATCCGGCCAGGCTTCGGTAAAAGTCAACTACAGTTCGGTAAAATTTATGTAAGCTTCGCTAAAAGTTAAGTAGGCATCGGTAAAAATGCAATTTGCTTCGGTAACATTCACTTTAGTGTCGGTAAAACTTATGTAAGCTTCGGCAACAATACTATTAGCCTCGGTAAAAGTTATGTAGCCATCGGTAAAAATGCTATTTGCTCCGGTAACATTCATTTTTGTGTCGGTAAAACTTATATAGGCTTCGGCAAAATTCAGGCAGCAATTACGCAAAAAAAAACAGCCAAATACATTATCTATTTATTGCATCAATTATTATATTTGATAAACAGCAAAACCCACCCACATGACAACAGACAAAGAACAATTACGCAAAGAGATTACTGAAAACATAGCCATGCAGGCTTACTTTAAAAATTTTAACCAGTACCAGGTTGATGATTTTGTAGATAGCTATATAAGAAACAAGAAAAGGTGGCTGGAGTATGCTGGCAAATATATTACCTACCATCAAGAAGCTCCTTTACATTGGGTTGCCACGGCCAGCAACCACCTGCCCATCATTCAGCAAAAAAAACTCTTTGATGTGCAATGCCTGTGGCGTGCCGAAAAAATAGAATTGCCCGGCGTAATTATCTGTGCCGATTTTAGGGTGTGGGAACATGATATACTCAACTGCCCTTTTCTGGAACCCATAAGCAGGGAAGATATTGAGCTGTATGCACAATACCTGCTGCGTGAAAACCCCGATACACGCTGCTGCTGGGGCGGCGATGACGATTGGCAGAAGTATGATGAGATTATTAAGGCCTATCATACCGATAATGAAAACCGCAACTTTCCTGAATGGTACCATTTTTATAATGGCCAACGCGGAACCGGTACGTACATGGCACTGCCCGATATACGGGGGCAAAAAGAAGCCGTATATATAAACCTGGCCAACAAACAGCAGCGGGAAGAAAGAGAAAAAGACCCCACATATCTTAAACCGGAACCGTACAATGCTTCAAAATTCCTCAGCTACTTTGATGCCACCCAAACAGACTGGTTTGTAAAAACATTTGAAACAAAACAGGTGCAGGAACTGTATGACGCCTGGCAATGGAAAACCCGCAACCGGGATAAAGAAGAAGAGCTAGAATATTATATACATGTGCTTATGGATGCCGATGAGCCCGTATCCATGCCTGCCAATTATAACTGGCAAGATGCCATTAAACAGGCTGCCAACAGTTTTGCAAATAAAAAAATAGCAGAAACGCTGCCGGAAGCATGGGAACAATACATGATGAAAAAGCAAATGAATATTGCTTTCAGTTCCGAAACAGACCACCTGCACAAAGCCTTTTTAGACCTTAAAAAATTTTATGAAGAGCTTTTGTTACATGGTCGCAAACTAAGTGGCGAGCCGGAAGATTTTAATTTTTAATCAGCCTACTTATGAGCTATCTCAGGTTTTAGGGCGAGTCCTCTGCCTCCAGCAACTCACCGGCCAAAGCACTCACCTGAGACAGAACCATCATTAGTATTCTCTTTACACGCCAGCATTTTAAACTGATAGCAATTTCAATTATGCCTTTTGCAAAAGCAATTTTATAATTATTACCGTTGGGGGTATGCAGGCAGTATGCTCACAGCATGCCAACAGCATCAGTACAGTAGCACAACAGTATCAGGTAAGTATCATTGCAGTATCAAAATAGTATGAGAACAGTATGAGTAGTGCACCAGGTATGTATAACAGGTACCACCCTCAGGCTATGCTCAGGCATGCTGCAAGTACCGGTTATGTATCAAAACAGTATTGCAATAGTATATCTCTATCAACGGGCCCCGTAAAGAACCGGCGCTAAGCCTACACAAACTCCCCGGCCGGGTAAATCGCCTGATAACAGAAACAGAACCTACTTCAATACCGGCAACATCATCGGTGCCAGCCTGTCGGCCCAGTTTTTATATTCTATTTTGGAGGGGTGCAGCCCGTCGTAAGCCAGCAGGGCAGGGTTGGTTTTGGCAAGGCGGGTGCCGGGCGTAATATCCAGGTAGGCTATGGCATAGCTTTGGGTTACCTGCAGGTTTATTGCGTTAAACCAATCAATTTCTTTACGTATTTGTGCAGTATCGGCGCCGGCAGCAAAAGGCGTAACGCTGTAATCGGGTATAGATAGTACAAATACATTGCTGGGCTTGCCGTTGGCCAGTTGTATGGCATTGTTTAGCAGGCTGGTAAAGCGCTGGCGATAGCCGCTGGTATCGTGGGTTTGGTATTGGTCGTTTACGCCAATAAGCAAACTTACCACATCGTGTTTGGCGGGGTTTTGGGCGGCAATGGCGTTGGCGAGGTTATTGGTCGTCCACCCCGTAGTGGCAATATAATCGGGCTCGCCCATATTTACACCGGCCAGTTTTAGCAGGTTGGCGGTTTGTGTGGCAAAGCGGTCGGCCGCATTAACCGATTGGCCAATGGTATAAGAATCGCCCAGGGCCAGCCAGGTTTTAAGTGGCCCGCCATTACCACCGGTACCGGTATAAACTGCGCTTGACGATACTGGTTTTTTGCAGGCCAGTTGCAGTACACAAAACAATATTAATAGTGTTAATCTCATACCATCATTAACGAATTAAGGGCTTTAATGGTTTACGGGAGTAGCTGTGGGGTATGTTAATTTTGCGGTGGGTAGCCGCATTTATATAAGTCAAAAACCTTAAAAAGTGAATGGTATTGCAAAAACATAAGTCAAAAAACGGCTTTTTTGACTTACATTAGCATAATATGAGTCAAAATAAGCCTGATAAAATTGAGCCGTTGCCTTTAAAAGCAGATGTAGAAACAAGGGCTGTACTTCGCAAAACAGCCTTGGCGCATAAGGCACTGGCCGAACTGAAGGGTGTTATTACAAGCATCCCCAACCAAAACATTTTAACAGAAACGCTGATATTGAGAGAGGCAAGGGAAAGCTCGGCGGTAGAAAATATCATCAGCACTTTTGCCGAAGTATATCAGAGCAGTTTATTTGCCAGCCAGTTTGCCTCGCCGGCAGCCAAAGAAGTACACCTGTATGCCGCTGCTTTAAAAACCGGTTACCAACTGGTTACAAAAAACGGATTGCTTACCAACAAGCTGATATTGCAGATACAGCAACAGGTAGAAGGCAATAAAGCCGGATTTAGAAAACTACCCGGAACAAAATTACTGAACGATACAACCGGCGAAGTGGTATATACCCCACCACAGGATTATGATACCATTGTAAGCTTAATGAACAACCTGGAAATTTTTATAAATGATGATGCTATGATGGATGCAGACCCGCTTGTTAAAATGGCCATTCTGCATCACCAGTTTGAAAGCATACATCCTTTTTATGATGGGAATGGAAGAACCGGCCGCATCATTAACATACTTTTTCTTATACAAAAAAAATTACTCGATTTACCGGTGCTTTACCTGAGCCGCTACATTATTAAACATAAAAACGATTATTACCGTTTGTTGCAACAGGTAAGGGAAACAGGCGAGTGGGAAGCATGGATAATTTATATACTGGATGGCGTAGAAAAAACTGCCAACGAAAGTATTGTACTCATCAGGCAGATAAAAAAACTGATGCAACAATACAAACAAAGCATACGAACAACCTTGCCAAAAATGTACAGCCAGGATTTGCTTAATAATCTTTTTAAATACCCGTACACCAAAATTGAATACCTGGAAAATGATTTGGGCATAAGCCGCAGTACAGCTATCCGTTATTTAACAGCACTGGAAAAACTTACATTAGTCACCAGGCAAAAAATAGGGAGGGATAATTTTTATATTAATCAGCCCCTGTTTGATTTGCTTGCTGCAAATAAATAATCAGGCTGCCGGGTTTTACAAAAACAAAAGCCCCGCAATTACTTGCGGGGCCTGCATATCAAAACCATCTTATTGTTTTTTAGCAGGATAATGCTGTACTTTTTCATCCAGCTCAATCATTTTACCATTTTTCATTTTACAGTCGTCAACCACCGAAACTGAGTCGGCTACGCCTTTTTCATTTTTCCAGGCCTGTTTGTACCAAAGGGTAACATACTCATCTTTTTTATCGGATGATATTACCGATTCGTAATCGTACATGGTAATGGTAAGATCGTTGTACGTGCTGCGCTGGGTGGTAAACATTTTTGTGGCACTGTCGCGGCTGAGTGTAGCATGGTAATAATCAAAGCGAACATCCAGCGTATCGCCGGTTAATGCAGCCAGTGCGTTAAAGTCTTTATCTACAAAGGCTTTAAGGGCACCCATGGCAGCTACTACATTTTCGTTGCTGCCCGTTTGCCAGTTTCGGTAGGGGCTGGCGAGTTTGAAAGGCAGTACTGGTTCGGCAGCTGGTTTTACTGTGCTGGTGGCGGTAGAGTCGGCACCAGATGTGGTTGTGGCGCCATTGTTACAAGCGGCCAAAGTACTGGCCAGGCAAATAATTGCAATAAATTGTTTCATGTAAAAAAAGTTTGTTTAAGGTGATAAATGAAATACCGGTAATGCTTTTGGTAACTCGCTGTTACCATTGGCAGCAGAAGGTAAGGCGAATAAAAATAAAATGCAAGCTTTAAGCAGTAATAATATGTACTGTTAGCGGTTACCCGGTATGCAGATAAAAAACAAACGCCTCTTTTATAGTTATACAATTGCAGGGTTTGCATAAAAAAAGTTTTAATTTACTGGCATGAAAAAAAACAAAAAGGTATTGGCAATGGCAGC
>JANMBZ010000125.1:0-19433 GCA_031360765.1 Chitinophagaceae bacterium | reverse complement strand
AACACATCCACCACGCTTTCAAATAGTTGAAAAAACACCCTGTCTTTGGGTAAAAAGATTTTTAAAATTGAATTTATGCCTGCCATAATTATTTATTTTGAAGCAAAAGTATAATTATTGAACTTCTATCGTTCATCAATACTATTTGTAATGATAACTTAACATTAAAATAATGCCATTTTAGTTATATAAAGCAATAATTCCTTATAAGTAGTAGATATTTCAGCAGCAATAAATCCAGCAATCAACTGGTTTTATAAATTCAGGATAAATTACCATAACATTCGGTTAATATACTGGTAACATTACGGTAACATTCAATTCACGTTGGCGTAACATGCAAGTTGTCTTTTTGCGGTAAATATAAAAGGCATGAAACCGTTACTACTAATTGCTACATTCTTACTCTCTATATCTGCTGCATTTGCACAAAAAGGAAAGATTGAAGGGAAAATTACAGATTCAAAAACAGGTACACCTTTGGCTGGTGTTACCGTTTTAATTAAAGAGACCGGAAAAGGTATTGCGACAAACCTGGATGGAAATTTTGTTTTAAATGCCGAGCCTGGAAAAAAATACACCCTTATCATAAGCTCTACCAACTACCTGAGTAAAGAGGTGAACGAAGTAGAAACCGGTGCCGATGGTATTGCACATATTGATATAACACTCGATTCAAAATCAAAAACCGGAGAAGAGGTAATTGTAAAAGCAAGTTCTGCCAAAAAAGAATCGGTGAATGCGATGATCAGTTTTCAAAGAACAACAAATACGGTTGCTTCGGTAATATCTTCAGAAGCTATCAGAAGAAGCCCGGACAGAAACACCGGCGAAGTATTGAAACGCCTGCCAGGCACCAGTATTCAGGAAGGTAAATTTTTAGTGGTACGTGGTTTGGCAGACAGGTATAACCAGGCTATGCTGAACGGCATTTTACTTACAAGTACAGAGCCCGACAGAAAAACTTTTTCTTTTGATATTATACCCAGCAATATGGTAGATAATATTGTGGTAAATAAAGCTTTTGTACCAGAGTATCCGGGTGAATGGGCCGGTGGTTTAATACAGGTAAATACAAAAGATATACCTACTAAAAACTTTTTTAGTATTCAGCTTAGTTCTGGTTTTAATACACAAACTATTGGTAAAGATTTTTATGAAGATAAAGGCGGCAAAACAGATTGGCTGGGCATAGATGACGGCACCAGAAATTTACCCACAGGCTATACTACCAAAAGCCGTTTTGACACCATGAGCTTTGCCAGCAAAACTGCATTGGGTAAAAGCATGCGTAACGCATGGTCGCCATCAAAAATAGCTGCACCTTTTAATGCTGGGGTTGAAATTAATGGCGGCTTTAAAACAAAAGTATTTGGTAAAACCCTGGGTGCTATACTCGGCATTACCTACCGTAAAAGCAACAGCACACAGGATATTGTAAACAGGCATAATAATTTTGATGACGGAAGAACTTTTAAGAACACTGATATTGATTTTAATGATACCCGTTATCTGCAAAATACGGCACTGGGTGCTTTGGCAAGCGTATCGCTTGAGCTTAATAATCTGAATAAAATTTCTTTAAAAAGCATTATTAACGTAAACACTGCCAACAGCACCATCAGCAGAACAGGTATTGATGATACCCGTACAGAAGATATACGTGCCTCTGAATTCAGCTTTAAACAAAACACATTTTTTACAACGCAGCTTACCGGCCAGCATGGTTTATTAAAAAATTTAAAATTAGATTGGAAAGGCGCTTTTACAATTTTAGATGGTTACAATCCCGATCAAAGAAGATTACAGTATTCCAAAGATAAAGGCAGTACAAATCCTTATCGTGCTATTTTATCAAACAACACTTCGCAGGCAAGCGGCAGCCGTATTTACCAGATGTTGAATGATTATATATACACTGCCGGCGGAGATTTAACCTACACTCTAAAAAATAAACAAACCATTAAAGGTGGTTACATGCTGCAGATAAGAGACCGTTTATTTGATGCTAATTTATTTGCAAATTATTTACCGGTAGATAATGATGCTATAAAACTTTTACCTGCCGATAAGATTTTTGCACCCGAAAATTTTGGTAACGGCACCGATAATAAAATTGCCTTTGATGCCATTAAAGGCAGCACTTTCAGATACATGGCCAACACTATTTTAAACGCCGGTTACATACAATTTGATAACGAACTGTTTAAAAAAATAAGAGTGGTTTGGGGTTTGCGTGTTGAAAATTTTGATCAATTAGTTGGTAGTGTAAAAAAATGGGACCCACGCCATACTTACTCAAAAGTTACCGATTTTTTACCCGGCCTTAACGCTACCTATAAATTAAATACAAAAACAAATATCCGTTTTTCAGCTTCGCAAACCGTTATCAGGCCGGAGTTAAGAGAGCTTAGTGCACTTAACCTGTACGACTTTGAATTGAACGCATCTGTAACCGGTAACCCAGCTTTAAAGCGTACTAAAATTACCAATTTAGATCTGCGATATGAGCTGTACAAAAAGCCAGGCGAAGTTTTTAGCGCCGGCGTTTTTTACAAATATTTTAATGACCCTATTGAACAGATATTTAATGAAGGTAGTGGTGGAGCAAGCACCTTTAACTTTCAAAATGCAGATAAGGCATACTCTACAGGATTAGAAATTGAGTTTAGAAAAAACCTGGAATTTATTACGCCCAAGCTAAAAAACCTCACTTTCCAATCGAATGTTGCACTTATAAAAAGTAAGGTTACTGATACTGCCTTTAAAATTGACAGAACGCTACAGGGCCAATCCAAGTATGTTGTTAACCTGGGTATGCTGTATGATCTGCCTAAATATGGTTTAAACGCAACCCTGCTTTTTAACGTGATAGGTGAAAGAATTTTTCTGGTGGGAGATAAAGCACAAGGTTCATCTTCGCCCGATGTGTACGAAGCTCCACGCCCTTTGCTTGATTTTCAGTTAGCTAAAAAAATACTTAAAGGTAAAAGTGAAATCAAAATGAATATCTCTGATATTCTCAATAAAAAACAATACTTCTACCAAAATGCAAACAGTTCCAATGCATTTCAAAAAAATACAGATGCCTACCGTTTTACCAGAAGATTTGGCACCACATTCAATTTCAGTATCAATTACAATTTATAATTCTTAAATTTTTTAAACTATAAAAAACAATGAAAAAGTACATCCTAATTCTTACAGCCATAGTTGCACTAAGCAATACAGCCTGTAGAAAAATTGAAACAGACGGACAAATTCAGGTGATTACCGTTAACGGCGGTGGCGGCGGTGGTACCACAACCGGGCAAACAATTACTGTATCGGGCCGAATAACTTCTGATTCTACATTTCGTAAAGGCAACACTTATATTTTAAGAGGCCTTGTTTACGTTGCCAACAATAAAACATTAACTATTGAAGCTGGCACTGTTGTTAAAGGTTCTTTCAGCGGTGCTGATGTGGCTGCTTTAATTATTACACGTGGTGCAAAATTAGTTGCCAATGGTACTGCAAACGAACCCATTGTTTTCACCTCATCAAGTCCTAATCCGCAAAGCGGAGATTGGGGAGGCATTGTACTTTGTGGTAAAGCCCCAATCAATACAAGTTTTAATGGCACTGCCGGTTTGTTTGAGGTAGAGGGTGGTATAAACAATGCAAGTGGCGATGGCCTTGCTGGCAGTGGCGATGCAGTTGTTCCGACTCCTGTATCAGATGATAGCTCTGGTGTATTAAGATATGTTAGAATTGAATATGCAGGTTACGCTTTTCAACCCGATAAAGAAATTAACAGTTTAACCATGGCAGCCGTAGGGAGCAAAACTGTTATTGAAAATGTGCAAACTTATTTAGCCAAAGATGATGCGTTTGAGTGGTTTGGTGGTACCGTAAATTGCAGATACCTGGTTGCTTATAAAACACAGGATGATGATTTTGATACAGATAATGGTTTTAGTGGTAAAGTGCAGTTTGGATTAGCTATAAGAGATTCTGTTATTGCTGATGCATCACGTTCAGAAGCTTTTGAAAGTGATAACAATGCCGGAGGCACAACAGCAACTCCAAAAACATCTGTTGTATTTAGTAACATGACGGCTATTGGCCCTAGGGCAACGGCTTCAAGCATCGGCAGTTCTTTATACAGAGCTGGTGCACACATCAGAAGAAACTCAGAAATGAGTTTGTTTAACTCGGTAATTATTGGCTGGCCTTTAGCAATTGATGTAGATGGTACTACTGGTACTGCAACAGCTGCAAATGTTGGTGTGGGCATAATTTTATCTAATAATTTTTTAGGAGGTAATACTGATAGCGTTAAATACTCAGCCCCTGCAGGTTCTACATACACAACTACCGATTTGGTTAATTATTTTAAAACACCAGCTCTTGCAAATACTATTTTAAATGGCACGCTGCCATCTAATTTATTTGTACAGCCTTTTAATTATACCGCACCAGACCCAACTCCTTTTGGAAATGCAGTGAGCATTGTTGGTACTATTTCAGGCACTATTACACCCAGGGCAAGCTTTGCTCATCCAAAAGTTGCTGATGCATTCTTTACACAAACAAACTTTATTGGTGCAATTGCCCCCGCAGGTACATTGGCCAGTTGGTGGAAAGGATGGACAAGATTTAACTAAACTCATTTTAATTTTAGAAAAAGCATCTGCCGGTCGGTGGATGCTTTTTTTTAACTTCGCCTTTCAAATAGTATCATGAAAAAAAGTTTATTTCTTTTTGTTTTGATGATAACAGTTTTTGGCTGTGCTCAAAAAAACAGTAACTCAAATATTTTAGCATCTTCTTTTATTGACTCTATTATTAAAAACAGCGACAGCAGTTATGAAAAGCCTTATTACAGAACCGATTTTGTAACTGCATCTTACTACACTAATAAAAAAGATTCATCCGTTTGCCAGCTCATGAAAGATTCTGCCGGTAAAATCCGCCAGATCATAATCGCCAAAAAAAATATCCGTACTTTTTTTGCCCAGTATTATCCCAATGGAAATCTACAGGCCGATCTGCCGCTTGATTCATTTGGGCAGTACCACGGAACAGGTAAGTTTTTTTATGAAGACGGTAATTTACAAAGCTCCGGTAATTACAATCATGGCTTTAAAACAGGCACCTGGACTGTTTATGACGAGAAAAGAAAAGTAACCGCTACAGACTCATACGATGACAATGGCAACCTTGTACCTCAAAAAGCTCCTTAATTTAGTTATATAATTATCCATAACATTTACATAATTATTAGTTCAGATTGTGGTAACATGCCGGTTGTAGTTTACACTCAGGCAGTTAGATAACACTACATATAAATTTCCTTAGCAATTAGCAAGTTTCTCATGCTCCCACCCGGTATTCTTATCGGGTGGCTTTATTTTTGATAGGTTAAGTTATTGTTACCAAATTGTTAGTATGCACATTTAAATCACATTCTTTTTAACAGCGGTTTTCTAAAAAAAATTGAAATTATATTCACATTCTCTTAAATCAAAAACTACAAAGTATGAAATGGGTTAGCACAAACAACAGTTCATCTCAGGAAAATTTTGAGTTACAGGATGACGAAAAAGTATTGGCCGGTATATCCTTCAGCAAGCAAACCAGGTTTGCACGCCTTGTAAGCGGCTTTGGAAAAAGAATGTTTTCTTTCGAAAACAAAGGATTTTTAAAACCAGCAAAAGTTATTAAAAATGAATATGGTATTAAACTCGGCAGGGTTGAAGAATTAAAAGCCGGCAAAGGATATGTGGAGCTGGACGGAAAAAAATATTTTTATACCTACGACCAGGATAATTCCGGTGAACTGGTTTTATATGATGAAGCCATGCAAACAAACCTGCTAACCTGCAGCTTTAATGCAATAAACCTGGGCATAAATAAAACCAAATCTTTATTGGACAGCAAGTTTGCAAGTTTGTTGCTTGTGCTTTGCTGGTATGCTTTTCAGCCACATAATACAGGTGCTGCAAAAGCTTTATGAGTTGAAATTCTGAGAGGAATTTAAGATTGTATTATATTGTTCTTTATTGTTTACAAATCTCCCGGGAAGCCACCAATGTATTCTTTAAAAAATGGCTGTACCATCTGCCAGAATTTTTTACTAACCGTTGTTGTGTTTTAAAATCAACATTTACTATTCCAAACTTTGGGTAATATCCTTCCGCCCATTCAAAATTATCCAGCAGTGTCCATATAAAATAGCCGTTCACTTTTACTCCTTCTCTTTTTGCCAGTAAAACCTGGGCAATATAGTCTTGCAAAAATTTAACACGTTTGTAATCATCCACTTTATCTTCTTCGTAATTATCATCAAATGCAGCTCCGTTTTCAGTAACAATAATTTCATTAATGGTACCATAATCATGTAAGCGTTTTAGTGCATTGTAAATGCTGGGGGGATAAACTTCCCAATCCATTAAAGTATGCTCCACATTTCTTTTACTGGCTTTTATAATTCTGGCTTTTACAAAAGGCATCAGCGGAGCGTAACTAACAAACTCACGGGTGTAATTTTGCAGGCCAATAAAATCCATATCAAAAGCCAATTTTTTTTCATCATGTGGATACATAAACCTTTCAATACGTTCCAGTATTTTTAAATCGCCGGTAGGATAACCAAGTCCCAGCAAAGGTTCTAAAAACATCCGGTTAAGCAGTGCATCTACTTTTGCTGCAGCTTTTATATCCCTTTCATCATTGCAGCGGTAAGGTTCCAGGTGCGAATAAGAAAAAGTAGTTCCTACTTTGCAATAAGGCCGCACCGATTTTATAATGCGTCCACCTTCTGCCTGGCAAATTGCTGCATGATGTGCGGCGGCCAAAAAACTGCTCAATCCTTTTTTACCCGGTGCATGCACGCCCAAAAAATATCCGGCACCTGTAAACACCATCGGCTCGTTAAGTACCATCCAATATTTAACACGATCGCCAAAGTTTTTAACACAGCAATCAACAAAATAACTGAACCAGTGAATTACCTCACGGTTTGTCCAGCCTCCTTTTTGCTGCAGTGCTTCCGGCAAATCCCAGTGGTATAAAGTTATCCAGGGCTCAATGCCAAGCTCTAAACAAAAATCAATAACCCGGTTATAAAAATCAATACCCTTGTGGTTTACAGCACCAATACCCTGCGGCAAAATGCGGCTCCACGAAATTGAGAAGCGGTGGTTGGGAATATTGAGTTTGTAAATGAGTGCAATATCTTCTGCATAATGCTTGTAATAATCGCAGGCAATATCACCATGCTCATTATTAAATATCTTTTTCTTTCGCTTGGTAAATGTATCCCAAATGGATGGGCCTTTACCATCTGCATTGTGTGCACCTTCTATCTGGTAAGCCGCAGTAGAAACGCCCCATTTAAAATCATCTCCAAAATCATTTCTTGTAAAAAGCATACTCTTTAATCGGATAGTTGGTTTAATATTTTGCCCAGACTTTTCTCTTTTAATTTTTTTATTGAATAAAGGGCTTCTCCCAATTCTACAGTTTTCTTTTTACCACTATCCCCATGTTTTTTAATTACCATGTTTATAATGCGTTGCGTAGTATCGGGATAGTTCACCATTATTTGCTGGTCAGTTGCTACCCAATTCTTAATAATATCCAGGTGCTTCTGTTTTAAACTTTTAATAACAGGTACACTCATTCCCTTTAAGGCCGCTGCATTGCATTGCTGCTCGTACTGGCCCTTCATGGGTATTACCATCAATTTCTTTTTTAAAAATAAAGCTTCAGCTGGCGTTTCAAAACCGGCACCACATAATACACCCGTGCAGTTTATAAAGCTTTCGATAAATGCTTCATTATTTATTGGCCTGATGTGGATGTTTTTTACTGAATATTCTTTTTTGGTGTGCTTGCTAAACACCTGCCAGTTTATATTTTTTATCTGGCCCAGTATTTTAATAATTTTTTCATCACTGTATGCCGGCAGGTAAACCGTATAATGGCCTTTGGTTTCAGGTTTGCTTTCCCTCATCTGGTTTCGGATTACAGGTGTAAAAATATTTTTATCATAAGCCCCAAAATGAAAACCATAAGCTGCAGTAACCGGTGCATAATTATTGAGTACTGCTTTACCTATAACATCTTTCTTTTTAGGCTTTGGCGATTTTTTATTAATCACTGCAGCCTGGTGGCTCAGGCCCACACATTGCTTGTGTTTCATTTTACAGGCCCAGGCACTCACGGGTTCAAAATCATTTATCACCAGGTCATAATCATCAATTGGCAAACTTTTAATTTCTTTATACAGTTGTTTTAAATTGCTCTTGCGGTAAGTAGCAATCAGATCAATGCCGCCATTCTTACCAAAAATAAAACTGAGGCCTTTAAACCGGTATTTTACCGGGTAAGGCAAATCAACATCGGCCTGAATGCCGCTTACTAAAATATCCAGTTCTCCTTTTTGCTGCAGAATAGGAATTATATCTCTTGCCCTGCTTAAATGCCCGTTGCCGGTACCTTGTATGGCGTATAGTATTTTCATTATTGTTTCATAAGGTTAAATTCTTCCAGCATATTATCAAACAGTTGATTGTTGTTTAACTCCTCTTCTTCGCTGCTGTGTTCAAACCATTGTTGCATTTCAGTTGCATCATAGCGGTAAATTTTCCATTCTCCATCTTCATATTCCAAAGCAGTTAAATTTTCTATCCAGTCGCCGCTGTTGAGGTACATTATTTTTCCATGTTCGTTTTCTATCTCCCGCATTTCGGGCTGGTGTATATGGCCACACACAACATAATCGTATTGATTGCTGATGCCGATATCGGCAGCCGTTTGCTCAAAACTGTTGATGAATTTTACGGCACTCTTTACACTGTTCTTTATTTTTTTAGATAAAGAAAGTTTTCCTTTTTTAAAAATTTTTTCCGAAATAAAATTTGCAAAGCTATTTATATGTATGAGTGTGTCGTACCCAACCGCTCCCAGTTTTGCCAGCCATTTACTGTGCTGCATGGTTACATCAAAAACATCGCCATGAAAAAACCAGGCTTTCTTTCCATTATCTAATTCAAGAATAACTTTGTTTACGATTTTGAGTGAACCCATTTTAAACCCTACAAATTTCCGCAGCATTTCATCGTGGTTGCCGGTAATGTAATAGATCTTCACGCCCTTGCTCATCCAATTCATCACATGTTTTATCACCCGCATGTGGCTCTTGGGCCAGTATCTTTTGCTAAACTGCCAGATATCAATAATATCGCCATTGAGTATAACCGTTTTGGGCCGTACGGTTTTTAAATAATACAACAGCTCCTTTGCATGGCAACCATAGGTACCAAGGTGTACATCAGACAACACCAGTATATCCAGCTTTCGCTTTTTTATTTTATCCATTAATGGATTTTAAAAAATTTCAGCGGCGTGTAAAAAGCTGAAAGCATGGGCAAAAAAATTCTTACAGAAAGTTCCAGAAAAAAATAGCGGATATTTTTCATTTAAGTAAGATTGAGGGTTACTAATAACTACAAAATAAAGCATGCTATGTAACCAAATGTTTATGGTAATGTTATGTGAGTATTAAGTGAGCTGTATTTTAAGGGAAAAAATTCAGATCAGGTATGCTAAGGCAACTATAAATTCAGCCCTTAGCCAAAAATAATATCTGCGGTAACATCCGTTATCTCCCAGCTTCCTTCAGCAATTTCAGCTTCAAGTTCTTCTGCATCCCAGCCGCAATAACCAATAAATATTTTGATATGCGTATTGGTAATGGTTTTATTGTTGATGTGTGTAATTGCTTTTTTAAAGTCGCCGCCAAAATAAATA
This sequence comes from Chitinophagaceae bacterium, assembly GCA_031360765.1. Classification (GTDB taxonomy): domain Bacteria; phylum Bacteroidota; class Bacteroidia; order Chitinophagales; family Chitinophagaceae; genus Ferruginibacter. The sequence goes on along the minus strand of JANMBZ010000125.1, from coordinate 9,632 downwards.
TCATCAACAATTTTTATACCCCCGGTTATAAGATCATTGCGGCGATGAATAAAAAAAAGATGTTCCTTATCTACCGGCCCGCCATTATACAAGGCAAATGCAGGGCTGTTGCTGAATTCTTGCAAAGCATTCAATGGCCTTTCATAGATTTTATTAATAACAAAAGCCATTGCACCTTTCTCATTGTATTCGGTAATAAAAAGCAAGGCGTTTTTAAAATTCGGATCTTCCATTAGCTGAGAACTGAGCAATATTTTTCCTGCACTGATATTCATAAAAAAAAATTAAGATTGGCTTAAATGGGTTTGAAGGTGCTGCAAAATTTCTTATTATTTTTCATATCAGTATGCACCATGGTTGATATTGCCAATCTGTCAACATAACCGCTGCATATGCAGCACAAGGCTTTTGTAAGCAAGGTCTCCCTGCACCTTTCAGAAGAGGATTCAATCTACATCATTGATACAACAAATATTTTTTCCGCATCAATTTATATTCACTCAACCCGGGTTCCCAACTTGCCCTTATCACTTCTTCAGGCACATCATCAATAATCTGCTGGCGAAACAATCCGGAGCCTATCTGTATCTCAATATTATTCATCTGGTTGCTCATTTTTGAATCAAAGAATTTCTCCTTGTGGGGATGCGCTTTGTACAATTGCATAATCCATTGCAGGTTTATTTTTTTTGATCTGCGCAGCAATTCAGTATCATAATTACGCAAGTCAATTCCATAACAAACTTCATTCATAAACAAAGGCGTCTCGGCCATGCCTTTTATGCCGGTGGGTGTGTAAGAAAAATCGTAAATACCTTTCAATTCCGGACTACCAAATACAGTAAAAGGAAAATAAGTTCCCCGGCCATGGTTAAGATAAACGCCTTCGAACATGCAGGTAGATGGATAGAGCAAAATAGCCTGTGCTGTATTAAGATTAGGAGATGGATTTACCGGCAATGTGTATGGCATATCATGATTGTAATTAGCTACCGGTATAATTTTGATATTGCATTTTACTTTGTTGGTAAGCCAGCTCTCGCCATTGGCCATTTGTGCAAACTCACCAACGGTTAACCCATGACTCATAGGTATGGGGAACATACCAATGCCCGATCTGTATTTCATATCAAGCACCGGGCCGTCAATTAAATATCCGTTGGGATTGGGCCGGTCAAGTATAAGCAATTCTTTTCCGTTTTCATAACAGGCTTCCATTAACCGGGCCAATGCATTAATATTAGTATAAAAGCGAACGCCAACATCCTGCACATCGTACAGCATAATATCTACATTGGCAAGGTCGGAGGGTGTTGGTTTATTTTTTGCACCATACAAAGAGATTATAGGTATGCCGGTTACCGCATCTGTTTCATCATTTACATGATCACCGGCACTTGCCTTGCCACGAAAACCATGCTCGGGGCCAAATACTTTTACAATATTTACGCCCAGTTTTTTTAAGCTGTCAACCAAATGTGTTTTACCTATGATGGAGGTTTGATTTGCAAGAATCGCTACCCTCTTACCTTTTAAATAGGGAAGATACTTTTCTGTTTGCTCGGCACCTGTGATGAGCGGAGTTAAAGTATTAATTGCAGCACTTTTTTGTGCTGTGCCCTTTGTTGTAGCGCAAGAAAGGCTTATGATGATCAGAAATAAAAAAGCAAAAAATTTCATGCCGGTTTTTTGTATAAATATAACAGCAATTCAGGAGAATGCAGCACATCATTAATCCTTTCTGCTTTGCAGGGTAAAACCAAACGTGCTACCTACATCCATTTTGCTGCGTACATGAATGGTTTCTTCATGCGCTTCTATAATATGTTTGCAAATGGCAAGGCCTAATCCGCTGCCGCCCACTTTGCGGCTTCGGGCAAGATCTGTGCGGTAAAAGCGTTCAAAAATGCGGGGTAAATGTTCTTCAGCAATACCAGCACCATCGTCGCTTATTTCTATCAGCACTTTGGCACCATCAACTTTATAAAAACTGGCCTCAATAGTGCCCAATTGTTTGCCGTATTTGATGGCATTATCAACCAGGTTAATTAATACCTGCCGTATTTTTTCTTTATCTGCAAAAACAGTCAATGGTTGTTCGCAACCTTTTTTTACGATGCACTTAATCTGTTTTTCATCTGCTTTAAAAGATAAGGTTTCATACACGTCTTTCAGGAGATCCTGAATAACAAAAATATCTTTTAATAAAAGCTGTTCGCCACTTTCTAATTTCGATATAGAGTCAAGATCATCAACTAAATTTACCAAACGATCAATATTACGGGAAGTGCTTTGCAGAAATTTTATATTCACTTCTGGTTTATCCAATGCGCCGTTGAGCAGTGTATCCACATAACCCTGTATGGCAAAAATGGGTGTCTTTAATTCATGACTCAGGTTTTGTAAAAACTCTTTTCGGTAGGCTTCATTCTGTTGCAGCAGTTCAATTTCTTCCTTACGTTGTTCGGCCCATGCTTCCACATCTTCTCTTACTTCATCAATGCTTTTTTGTGGCAGAATATTTTTGTAATAAAACTCTTCTTTTTTACTTGCTTTGGTTTGATAGATAAATTTATAAATGAGTTTTATTTTGCGGTAGATGAATGTTTGCAGTGTGTAAACAATCAATCCATAAGCACCTATAAAAATTATCACAAAGGATAGCAGTGCAATCCACCAAACTGGTTTAAAAGCAAAAATGCCGGCTGTTATTGGAATTGCCAGGCCAAGCGATGTTAAGGCTGATAACTGCTGCGGCGAAAAATTTTTTGAAGTAGGCATTCTTTAGTTAATGGTTGATAGTTGATGGTTAATAGTTAAGCCGGTACGAAAGTAAACAACATTCAACTATTAACTTTTAACCATTAACCGCTTACAGATCAAACTTATAACCAACTCCTTTTACGGTAGTAATACAATCCAGGTTTAATTTCTGGCGTATTTTGCGGATATGTACATCAATGGTGCGGTCGCCTACAATAACTTCGGTGCCCCAAACCTGGTTTAAAATTTCGTTGCGTAAAAAAACTTTACCAGGTTTACCGGCAAGCAGGGCAAGCAATTCGAACTCTTTACGGGCCAATATAATATCCTGTCCCTGGTAATTAACTATGTATTTTTCCCGGTCTATTTTTAAATCACCAATCTGCACAACGCCCGTTTCTTCTTTATTAAATCTTCTGAAAAGCGCACTCACTTTACTGATGAGTACTTTAGGGCTTACTGGTTTGGTTATAAAATCATCGGCACCTGTTTCAAGGCCTTTTACTTCGGTACCTTCATCGCTGAGTGCTGTTAAAAAAATGATGAGCGTATCATTAAACGCCGGTTGCATGCGCAGTATGTTGCAAACTTCAATGCCGTTTTTGCCAGGCATCATGATATCGAGTATGATGAGATCGGGATTAAAACGCTTTGCCATTTCAATGGCTTCGTTACCGTTTTTTGCTGTAGCTACTTCGTACCCTTCGTTCTGCAGGTTGTATTGAACGATTTCCAGAATATCTGGTTCGTCATCAGCAATTAGAATTTTTTTAACAGTATTTGTTACACTCATACGGCGCAAAAATAGTCTATACCATCAATGAGGAACGTTGTTTTTAGGTTGTTTTGTATTATTAAATTGTTAACTAAAAAACCTGCCTTAACAATAAATTTAACCGTTAAAACGATATATGTGCGGCCACTGCTGTAATTTTATAGTTGGTTCAGTTATTTACTATGAAGAAATATTTACTTATTGGTTTGCTTTTTATAAGTTTTAGTCCGGCTTTTGCAGTTCGGGATTCCGTTATTGTACCGATATACCGCCAGCTTTTTCATGATAGAATTGACAATGAGCAGGTTTTGCTTGACCAGATGGATGGTAAACTTGATGGTACAATCAGCCTTACCCATAAATCAGATATTAACCTGGTAATTACTGATATAATGACCAGGAAAATTAATATACTGGAAGACTCTATTGAACGAAATGCCAGAATAGTTACCAACAACCAAAAAATAAAATACCTGGGTTATGTTGAAACCCTTTTAAAAAAATTCAGGTATGGTTGCCGCACTAAAGAACTTAACCCCGTGTATGCACCGCAACTGCTTGAAAGTTTTGAAAAAATAATGGCAGCCAATATTGACAGCGCCAGCATGGCATCAGAAATTGAAAAAGCTCCGTACAATATTGGTAAAATACTTTCAGAAATATTTACTGAAAATATTGGATTTGCAGAAAGCAAAAAAATTATGTACCTGAAGTTTTGCGCCATCAATCCGGGCAAAATACTGCAAACCATTGAGCCTTTTGTTAACGAACCTTTTGCCGATTCATTAATTGCAAACAGTTCACTTTCTAACCCTGCGGCTGTTTATAATCTGGCACAGGCTTCCAATTCCAAAATAGGCAAAGCTATATTGCGTAACAAAAACCCACTGGTAAAAGCAATTGCCGATCTTACAAAAACACCCAAAGCGCTTTTATATTTTCCTTTTTTAGATGATATTTTAAAAGGAAATAAAACCATTGAAGGCATTAAAAAATATGTGAACGATGGCGAGGATGGTTACGATACTGTACGCTATTTTAAACTGCTGGTACAAACAGAAATTGCCTATTTTAAAAGAATGACATCTGCCGCCAAAGACACACCCATAGCTATGTTTGGCACCAATGGCCTGCGGGAAGTTTTAAAAAGCAAAGCTATTCAGCATTTTATTACGCCTATAAATGAGTTGCACGATTTAAGCAATATAAACCAGCGTATGAAGGCAACCGATTCTTTAAGTGCTGTTGATTTGTATTTTATGATGGTAATGGGCGAAAATGATATTTACACATCAAGCTTTAAACATAGTTATACCCGTTTTATACAAAGACTTGGTAAAGAGCCCAGAACGGATTCTTTACTGCTTGATGTTGATTTTGATTTTTTTAAAAAGTTTATTAAAATGACAGCCAATTTTAATAAGCTGGATAATTTTTTAAGCCTTATGCCTGCCACTGCATCCGAAACTTTAATGCGTGGTTTTATTGCCAACCTGGATAATACGGGCAACCTGGAAGATGCAATTGATGTGGCAGATAGCTACAGCAGCATTGCCGATAAAAAATTACAAAGCACCATACTCAACTATGTAATTACAAACGAAAACAATGCCATTGAAAAAGGCAATGCCCGTGGTAAAACTATTTATGGTTTGTTAAAAACAATTTTTTTATCTGCAGATACAACCAATAAAGTTGACCTTACAAGTGTGCTGGGCATACCTTCTATTTACGAAATTGAAAACAAGGCTTTAAGAGATGATAGCGGCCGCATTATACAACAGGTTTATTGGTATGGCGATAAAGATGGTAAAAGTTTTTTCCCTTCATTCATCAATTCGTTTTCGCCAAAAGAATGGATTGTTACCTTTAACGATGAGTGGTACCAGATAAAATCACGAAAAGGAAATGTTTGGATTTACGCCAACCGGCCGCTGGATAATGATGCCAACCTGGATGACAGCGCCCAAATACATTTAAATAATTACCTGGCCGAAAATGATATGCAACCCACCGTGGTAGTACATCGTGGCCATAGTTACTGGCTGCCACGTACCATCAGGCGCATGGCAGGCAATGCAAAAATTGTGGTGTTGGGCAGTTGCGGAGGCTTTAAAAACTTAAACGATATTATTGATATTAATCCCGATGCACACATCATATCAACCAAAGAAATTGGTGCTGGCGATATTAACCGGCCCATTCTTAATTATTTAAACCAAACGTTTGAATCCGGCCAAAAACTGGTATGGAAAAACATGTGGACATCACTCACAAAATTGTTTGCTACAGAGGCAAGCCCTTCCATACAAGAAAGCTGGGAAGATTATATACCGCCTTACAAAAACCTAGGAGCTATTTTTTTAAAAGGGTATAATAGTATGGTAGAAACCAATTAGGAATTAGGAATTGGTGTAATCATTTTAATGCCACCAAACATATAATCCAAAACACATAACCCAAAACCCCTTTATCTTTGCAGGATGACAGGTACCGGCAAAGCAAAAAAGAAAATATTTGATTTTTCGTTATTGCGCAGGGTATTTCATTTTGCAGCACCTTACAAAAATAAATTTTACGGTTCACTGGTTTTAGCCATTGTGCTGGCGGTTATTGCGCCGGTAAGGCCTTTTCTTATTCAGCTTACTATTAATGATGGTATAAAAGATAATACAGCTTCTCATTTTATTAATGGGCCCGGCGGCTTTATTATAGAAATTACCATTGTACAAATTATTTTGTTGATGGTTGAAACCGGCCTGCGATTCTTCTTCACTTTTCTCACAGCATCGCTGGGGCAAAGTGTAGTACGTGATATGCGGGTGAGTACTTACAAAAAAATTCTGCATCTAAATTTATCCCAATACGATAAAACTCCCATTGGTACGCTTACCACCCGTACCATAAATGATATTGAATCTATCAACGATATTTTCAGCGATGGATTGATTCCCATCATTGCCGATCTTTTATCTATCATATCTGTGCTGGCGTATATGTTTTATGTAAGTCCCACAATAACGGTGGTATGCCTGGCACCGTTTCCGGTTTTAATTATTGCCACTTATTTTTTTAAAGAAAGTGTAAATAAATCTTTCATACAGGTACGCAATGCGGTTGCCAGCCTCAATGCCTTTGTGCAGGAGCATATAACCGGCATGGCCATTATACAGGCATTTGCGGCGGAGAAAAGGGAGTTTAAAAAATTCAATGCAATTAATAAAGATCACCGTAATGCAAACATCAAAGCAATTTTTGCCTATTCTGTTTTTTTTCCAATTGTGGAGTTGGTAATGGCGCTCTCTATCGGTCTATTGGTTTGGTGGGCCGCAAATGATGTGGTACATCCGGCACAGGCCGAAAAAGTTGCCGGCGTAATCACCGCATTTATTCTCTGTTTAAATTTATTATTCAGACCGCTAAGAGTTATTGCCGATAAATTCAACGTACTACAAATGGGTATGATTGCAAGCGAACGTGTTTTTAAAGTTTTGGATAATGATGACAGCACAATTAATGAAGGCAATACTTCTATCCAAAATATAAAAGGTAAGGTTGAGTTTGATAAAGTTTGGTTTGCCTATATAGATGAGCAGTATGTTTTAAAAGATATCAGCTTTACCCTAAATGCCGGCGAAACCCTAGCCATTGTTGGGCATACGGGCAGCGGCAAAACTTCTATCATCAGTTTATTAAACAGACTTTACCAAATTGATAAAGGAGCTATCAAAATAGATGATACCAATATAGAGAACTTTCACCTCGATGATTTAAGATCTAAAATTGCCGTGGTGCTGCAGGATGTATTTCTGTTTAGCGGCTCCGTAAAAGATAACGTTACGCTTCGCAACCCCGCAATAAAAAATGAAGAGGTAATTAATGCCGCAAAAATGATCGGCATACACGATTTTATTATGCAGTTGCCCGGTTGCTACAATTATAATGTGATGGAACGTGGAGCAACCCTTTCTTTAGGCCAACGCCAGTTGCTATCTTTTGTAAGGGCTTTGTTGTACGATCCGGCCATTTTAATATTAGATGAAGCCACATCATCAGTTGATACCGAAAGTGAGGCCCTCATTCAGCATGCTATAGATAAACTGATTGCAAACCGTACTTCAATTGTAATTGCCCATCGCCTTTCCACCATCCGCAAGGCAAATAAAATTATGGTACTTGATAAAGGCGAAATAAAAGAAATTGGCAGCCATAATGAACTACTTGTAAAACGTGGCTTTTACTACCAATTGCACAAAATGCAGTTTGAAAAGCAGGAGACTCTGGTGTAAATCCTTAATATATCAGACTTTTTCTAAATTCTCCCTTCTCAATTTTTAATTTCCCCCCTCCATCCTTATCTTTGCGCCAAATTACAGGAATATTATGTCGATTAAGAGCATCAAATCAATACTGGTAGCGGTTTTCAGCGTAAGTTTAGTGTTTTTTTCAAACGTGGCTTTTGCACAACCCGAACATAAAGAAGCGCCCGCCAAAAAAGAAAAGACTTTTGATGCCAACGAAGTGATCTTCGGCCATATTATGGATGCCCACGAATTTCACTTTTTATCTTACAAAGGTGATGATGGACATCAGCATCATGCAACCATTCCTCTACCGGTTATTTTATATTCAAAAGAAAAAGGTTTTTCATGCTTTATGTCGTCAGCTTTTCACCATGGCGAGCATGTTGTTGATGGATATGCCCTGTTAACCAACGAAAGAATTGATGAAGAAAAATTAGACCGTAATAAATACGCAGCCGGCAAAATTGTACCTGTTGATGCAAACGGAAAAATTTTAGATACTGTTGCTGTGTACGATCTGTCTCTTACCCGTAACGTGGTGCAAATGTTATTGGCACTGGCTTTGCTCGTTATCATTTTAATAAGAGTAGCCAAAAAGTATGGTACTGGCCAGGGAATTACTTCTGCACCAAAAGGCATGCAAAACACTATGGAAACCATTGTAAACTTTGTTAACGATGAGGTTGCCAAACCAAACCTGGGTGCAAAAAGCAAAAAATACCTGCCTTATCTTTTAACTGTTTTCCTGTTCATCCTTATTAATAATATTATTGGCTTAATACCGGGTACTGCAAATGTTACGGGTAATATTGCCTTTACGTTTGTATTGTCTATCATTTCGTTTGTGGTAATACTATTCAGTAGTAACAGCCATTACTGGATGCACATCATCAATCCTCCGGGTGTACCTGGTTGGGTAAAAATCATCCTGGTACCGGTTGAAATTTTGGGCATTTTCACCAAGCCATTCGCCTTAATGATCAGGTTGTTTGCCAACATGGTGGCCGGTCACATCCTCATCATCTGTTTAATTTCGCTCATTTTCATTATGGCATCTTTAAACCAGTATGTAGGTTGGGGTTTTTCGCCTTTCTCTATTGCATTTACCATTTTCATTTATTTTATCGAGGTATTGGTTGCATTTTTACAGGCCTTTATCTTTACCATATTAACAGCAGTATTTATCGGCCAGGCTTTCGAAGGAGGGCATAACGATACCGATCATCATGCTGATGCAGTTATAGTATAAATCAAGTTTTTTTTAACCAATATAAAATCACAATCATGGATTTATTGAATGTAATGTTAAGCGAAGTAGCTAACGCAAATGCAGGTGGTGCAATCGGAGCTGGCTTAGGTGCAATCGGTGCCGGTGTAGGTATCGGTCAAATTGGTAAAGGCGCATTGGAATCAATCGCCCGCCAGCCCGAAGCTATCAACGACATTCGTAGTAACATGATCCTTACAGCCGCTTTGGTTGAGGGAGCAGCGTTATTTGCGATCATCATCGGGTTCTTAGCTATGGTGCTTTAAAAACCTTTACTGCATCCAAAGTACAGGACGGAGGATGCAGTAATTTTTACTTCCTAACTCCTTAAAAAGGGAAATGTGGAGTAGTTTTTTTGAACCCGGCTTTTGTACTACTATGATGCTTCATTGGCGTCGCACTCTTGTACGGTAAATCAATATTGAACATTTCAGAATTTTTTATTTTATAAATACTATAAAATGCAATTATTAACACCGGCCTTTGGCCTTATCATCTGGACGCTTCTTGCCTTCCTGATCGT
>JANMBZ010000114.1:0-2179 GCA_031360765.1 Chitinophagaceae bacterium | reverse complement strand
TTTGGTCACCTCATTGGCGATCTTTCATTAGAAGATGCAATTGAAGCCATTAAAATAAATACCCGCCAATACGCCAAGCGCCAGATGACCTGGTTTAAAAAAGATGAAGAAGTAATGTGGTGTGAGCCGGATTTTGAAAAGCTGATGGGGTTGTTGGGAAATATTAGTTAGACAAAACTTTATCACGCCGATATTTTATACAATGTTTTTGTTTCGGAAAGGAGGGAGGCATAAAATAAACAAGCCTGGATATCTTCTTTCTCTAATGCAGGATAATCTGCAATCAATTTATCAGCAGTCATACCTGCCGAAAGTAAATCCAAAATCATGGAAACCGTATAACGCATATTTCTAATGGTAGGTTTACCGTGGCAAATCTCAGTATTAATGGTAATGCGTTCCAATAAATTAGCAGACATAATTATCAGTTGTATGTAAATCTACAAAATAACCTGTAAAAGAAAAACAGGTGTTACGTAGGTGGGTATTGAGGGAGCATTCCTGCATTAGAGAGAAAAAAATAAATACCCGCCAATACGCCAAGCGCCAGATGACCTGGTTTAAAAAAGCTGAAGAAGTGATTTGGTGTGAGCCGGATTTTGAAAAGGTGATGAAGCTGATAAAAAATAATGTATAATTTTCTATTTGCCTTACTCACTAACCAATAGGTTGGCTATACCTTTAAAAACCCCAGCTCATAAACCATCGGCTGTAGCTTTTCTGTTAGTGCTTTATACGCATATTCAAATGCTTTAAAAGATACGGGTGCAAAATCGCCGCTGGCATTGCGGGCCTGCAGGGCTTTGCGAATTTGGTACCAGCCTACATCTGGCCGGTTTAGTTTTAACTCATCACGTACGGTGTGTACATCGGTATGGGCAAAGTAGGCCTGCCATATTTTTTTGCCTTCGGTTAAAACAGTGTTGGCTTCGTTACTTAATGTTTTATCTTTTAAATACTGCACCATAAAATCACTTTCAAACCTATCGGGGGCATTTACTTCAGCTTCGGTAAAGGGTATAAAATGATTTACAATGCTCCAGGTTTTGCCGTTCCATTCAAGTTCATTTGCGCTGGCGGTTAGGTTACTGCCATTAAATAACATCCATAGTAAACAATCGCTTTTAAACTCATCGGTTAATGGTTCGGTGGGTTGAAGAAATTGATCTCGGTCATTAAGCCAGGTGGGCTTGATTAGTTTTCGCACTGAGAATACTATTGCACACTGCCAAAGATTAATCGAATTGACAAATATTCCATGACCTCCATTAAACCCTGATGAAAATAATGCAGTCCTTTCTGCTTGCTGTATGTCATTACTATTGCACCACATATAGGCAATTGCATTTTCAGACCATTTATCTCCTCTTAAATCTTTTGTAGCAGTGGCTGGTGTAATACAATTTTTTAGAGGTATAACATTTACTTTATTTGCCTTTGGCCTTTCAACCCAATTGGTTAATAGTTGATTGTTAGGTATGTTGTAAAAAAGCTTTGCTCCTATCGCATTTACTTTTTTATCATACACTTCAGTTTCAATTTCATTAATAGTCATTTTTTTATTAGACAGCTGATCGGTTTTCCAAATTAAAAAACCAATAGGAAAATCACCTTTTACTCCATCGAATGATTTACTATGAACAACAAAGCCTCCAAGATAGTCTGCGTTCCATTTATTGCGAAAAACATCTAAGGTTTGTGAGTTAATATATTTTAGTTTACTAAACATTGCTAAGGTTGCCGTTGGTAGTTCTTTTGCTAGTCTAGTTACGAATTGCATGAACAATTCGTTGCTTGCTTTACCATACTCACTTATTGTTAACTTAGCTAACTTAGTTTTAGCAACACCGATTTTACTGTCATCAGATTTACCACCTGTACCTATGTTATTAGAACTTGTTGCCTCCGCATACGGCGGATTTATCAACACCAAAATCTTCTTTCCATCAGCAATTGCTTTGCGTAAACTATCGGGTATTTTATTTGTAAGAGAATAATCTATAGCACCCTCATCAGTAATATCATCATTTAAATAATCGTATTGAAAACGCTGTGCGGCCACGCAGGTTTTGGTGGCCTTCATTACATCTACATCGGCGGCATCTAAAGTGCTCATGTAAATATTGCGGGGGTTGCTGTGCTTAACCTCCAGGTTGCCCACGCCGCAGCACATATCCCA
>JANMBZ010000095.1:0-20898 GCA_031360765.1 Chitinophagaceae bacterium | reverse complement strand
CCCCAATTTTTCTAAATGGCTTCCATTCATTTTTTTTAATAAGTTTTGCTTTTACAAGCTTTGATTCATTGTAATATAATTCAAAAAGATTACCATTTTCATCCCGCTCTCTAAAATGACTCTTGTTCATCTTTACATTGTTCGAATACTTATCTGATTTTGTTATCATCGCACCAATAAAAAAATCGCTATTTTTCTCTTGCAAATAAATAATAGGATGAATTGCATCTGATTTTTTTCTGCCAAAATAAATTTCTCCTTTTTTAAATATCTGTTCCATTTTCAATAATTTGATTTGGGATAAGTAGGTAATCAATTTTTGTTACCAATACTTTATAAATATACAAAACTCCACCACCTAAATGAACTCAATTTTAATTTTCTGTGGCGGATAGATTCTACGCTTAGATAAAAGCCCAATAAAGTTATATCGTACAAGAGTGCGACGCCAATGAAGCTTAATAGTATTCATGTGGCTGGGCTCAAAAAAATAATCGCTTCGTAGGATGAGATACTTCGTTCCTCAGCATGACAGTAAGGAAGGGGTTACACCAGTTCCTTCAACTTCTCCACCACCATATCAACCTCTTCCCTTGTATTGTGTTTGCTAAAACTAAAACGAACGGTTACCTGGTTGGGATTGTTGTTGATGGCACGTATAACGTGGCTGCCCTGGTCAGCGCCGCTGGTACAGGCGCTGCCGCCGCTGGCGCAAATATTATTAATGTCGAGATTGAAAAGTATCATCTCCGATTTTTCAGTTTTGGGGAAACTGGCGCTCAGCACCGTGTACAAACAACGGCCCAATGCATCGCCGTTGAATGCAATGCCGGGAATATTTTTTTTCAGCTCATCCATCATGTAATATTTCAGCGTGCCGATGTAGGCCATGTCTTCTTCGTGGGTAGCGGTTGCCATTTCGAGCGCTTTGGCAAAACCAACAATGCCGTAGAGGTTTTCGGTGCCGGCACGCATGTTGCGTTCCTGTCCGCCGCCATGTACAAAGGGTTTTATGCGTACGTTTTCGTTGATGTATAAAATGCCCACACCTTTTGGTCCGTGAAATTTATGTGCAGCGCCGGTAATAAAATGCACGGGTGTGTTTCTTAAATCGAAAGGAAAGTGGCCAACCGTTTGCACGGTATCGCTGTGAAAGATGGCACCGTATAGTTTGCACAATTCGCCTACGGCATGAATGTCTAAGATGTTGCCTATTTCGTTGTTGGCATGCATTAAAGTAACCAATACTTTTTCATCTGCTGCGGCTAATAATTTTTCAAGGTCATCAATATCAACATGTCCGTTGGGTAATAATTTTACATAGCTCACTTTGGCAATGTCCAGGTTATCTATATGCTCAACGGTATGTGTTACTGCGTGATGCTCTATTGGCGAAGTAATGATATGCTTACAACCCAAATCACGAATAGCGCAGGAGATAGCCGTGTTGCTGCTCTCGGTGCCGCCGCTGGTAAAGAATATTTCGGCAGGATGTGCATTTAAAATTTTTGCAACGGTTTTACGGGCTGTTTCAATAGCCATGCGGCTTTCACGCCCATAAGAATAAATGGAAGACGGATTACCAAACTTTTCTGTTAAGTAAGGCATCATGGTTTCCAGTACCTGTGGGTCAAGTGCGGTGGTGGCGGCGTTGTCGAAATATATGCGTGCAACCCCAACCCCTGAAGGGGCTTTTTGCAGCTCACTGGTTGAAGTATTCTTCTCATTACTCATACTCATAAAATTTAAATTATCCACTCACTAAGTTATGAACTGTTATTTTAAATTGAACTGTTCAAAAGTTCCCCCTTCAGGGGGCGGAGGGGGTTTTACATCATCTTCCCAATATCCTGCATCAAGCGTTTTGCAATATTATCGGCTGTTGTTGCAAAATTACTTTCGGCATAAATGCGAATGATGGGCTCGGTATTACTGGTGCGTAAATGCACCCAGTCGTTATCGAACTCTATCTTTAATCCATCCTCATCATTTATCGGTTGATTTTTATAAAGGTCTTTTATGTTTTTAAAAATAGTTTTTACATCAGTGCCATTGCTGAGTTCTATTTTATTTTTACTGATGAAATAATCAGGATAAGTACTGCGTAACTGCCTGATGGTTTTTTTGCTTTTGGCAAGATGCGTTAAAAAAAGTGCAATGCCAATTAATGCATCACGGCCATAATGGAGGTCGGGAACAATGATGCCGCCGTTACCTTCTCCTCCAATAACTGCATTTACCGCTTTCATTTTATTTACCACGTTTACTTCGCCCACCATGCTGGGAGTATATTCGCCACCATGTTTTATGGTTACATCTTTTAAAGCTTTTGTTGATGACATGTTGGAAACCGTGTTGCCTTTTCTTTTGCTTAAAATATAATCGGCCACAGCAACCAAAGTATATTCTTCGCCAAACATGCTGCCATCTTCACAAACAAAACAAAGGCGGTCAACATCGGGGTCAACAGCTATACCAAGGCTTGCATTTTGCGAAACCACAGCACTGCTTAACTCTGTTAAATGCTCCGGCAAAGGCTCAGGATTGTGTGCAAAATTACCGTTCACCTCTTCATTCAGCACAATAATATCTTTTACACCCAATGCTTTTAATAAAGCTGGTACGGCAATGGCACCGGTACTGTTAACAGCATCAACTACTATTTTAAAATTTTGTTTTTTTATTGCCGCCGCATCAACAAGTTCATAACTAACAACGGCATCAATATGTTTCTTTAGTAAACTATCATCTTTTTTATAAGTGCCGAGTTTATCAACTTTAGCAAAATCAAAATCTTCTTTTTCGGCTGCGGTTAAAATGAGTTTGCCTTCATCGCCGCTTATAAATTCACCTTTGTTGTTCAGCAATTTTAATGCGTTCCATTCTTTGGGGTTATGGCTGGCTGTAAGAATGATGCCACCGGCAGCTTCTTCAAATATAACAGCCATTTCAACAGTTGGGGTAGTGCTGAGGCCAAGGTCAATTACATCCAAACCAAGACCAATCAATGTATTTACAACCAGGTTACTAACCATTTCGCCGCTTATTCTTCCATCACGGCCAATAACAATTTTTTTGTTGGTGCCCTGCTGTAAAATCCAGCTGCCGTATGCCGCTGCAAACTTTACAATATCAACAGGGGTAAGGTTATCATTGGTTTTTCCGCCAATGGTGCCTCTAATGCCGGAAATACTTTTTATCAGTGCCATGCTTTTTCATTTAGGGATTGCAAATATAAGAAACTTAGAGTTTTGGGTTTTGAGTTATCAGTTTTGTGTTTGACAAGTAGAAAGCCTGCTATTTAGCAGGACGCTTTTGTTTAAAAAACACAAAACCCCAAACACAAAACCTTGAACCCTAAACTGTATTCCTTTAACTTTGCCCACATGCAACAAGCCTGGTTTAAAGATTGGTTTAACTCACCCTATTATCATCAACTGTATTTTAACAGGGATGACCGGGAAGCTGCGGCTTTTATTGATAAACTGATCAATTATTTGAAACCACCATCAGGCAGCACTATGTTAGATGTTGCCTGTGGCAAAGGCCGCCACTCTATACAACTGGCAAACAAAGGCTTTGATGTTACCGGAATTGACCTGAGCGATGATAGTATTAATGAAGCTTTGCAATCGCAAACAGAATCGCTGCATTTTTACAAACACGATATGCGTTTGCCTTTCTGGATAAATTATTTTGATTACGCTTTTAATTTTTTTACAAGCTTTGGTTATTTTAAAACCCGGCGTGAACATGATAATGCTATCCGTACCATAGCACAGGCCATAAAGAAAGATGGTTTTTTTGTAATGGATTTTTTGAATGTGCATTATGCGGAGGATTATCTGGTACACCAATCTGAAAAAGAAATTGATGGAGTAAATTTCATTATTACAAAATGGTTTGATGAAACTCATTTTTATAAAAAAATTGTAGTGGAAGATGAGAACCTGCGGGAGCCATTGATTTACACGGAGAAAGTTGCTAAATTTTCTTTAGGAGATTTTACCGAAATGTTTGCTTACCAGGGATTACAGATACAGGAAGTATTTGGCGATTATAATTTTGGTAATTACAACGTAAAAAAATCGCCACGCATGCTGATGATTGCGAAGAAGATAAAAGGCTGAAAGGTTAACAGGTGTCTGGCCACTACACATAGTCTGCAACATTAAGTTTACAAGAAATACAACGACATCATAAACCTAAAATCTTTTAGGAGTGGCCTGACACCTGATTTATTTGTTCTTATTATTGATAAGCATCCACCTGGCTGTTTCATACATAGCAGATGTTAATTGCGATAAATGAGCTTTTATAGAATCGTACTGATACTGTGTTAAAACCGGCAGGTTATTTCTTACAGGTACCAGTTCTTCTTTTTTAAACCTGATATTTTTTCTAAAAAAATAATCATCATTTACCACACCAATCCACCCCGGAGCATGGTAAATGATGAATGCAGCATTTTCTTTTTTATTTGAGTCTAAAATATCTCTTCCCAAAGTTGTATTTAAATAGGGTTGCTGCATCATACCTGCAATGGTTGGTAAAATATCAATTTGCGAAACAGCGTCTGTTATTTTTTGTGGTGCTAATAATGCCGGGGCATAAAATAATAGAGGGACATGTTCATCCGCCAGGCGTTGTTCTGTCCACGCCTGTGGATAAATGGCTGTGGCATTGCCTTCAACACCATGGTCGCCGGTAAAAACAAAAATGGTATTATTAAAATGAGGCGATTTTTTTGCAGCTTCCATAAATTTTTTAATGCAGTAATCGGTATAGGCAAATGCATGAAATTCTTTCAGCGATTCAAAGCCATACTTTTGTAAATCTTCATTGGTAATCAGTTCACGGGCAAAATCCTTGTCTTCTTCAGGTATATCAAAAGGGCGGTGGTTATCGGCAGTTTGAATAATGGCAAAAAAAGGTTTATCCTGTTTAGTTAAAACATCATTTGCTTCCAGAAATAAATTTTTATCGCTGATGCCCCACACGTTCAGTTTTGGCGCTTTGTAACTTCCTTCTTCATAAACATGCAGGTTGTTGATATTAGCTACCAGGCCTTTAAAATTATTAAACTGGCTGCGGCCGCCGATAAAATAATATTTTTCGTACCCATCAAAATCATTAATGATGGTGCGTTGATTAACTGATTCTTCGTTTCGGGTACTGAATTTAGAAAGCTGCACATCCGGAATACCGGTGATGGTGGCAAAAACGCCACGGGCTGTACCAAAAGTTGGCGTAAAGCAACGATCAAAAAAAATGCCCTCGTTACATAGTTGGTTAAAATACGGCGTGCTGTTTAAAGGGTTGCCGCTCATGCTGCTTTTATACATACTAAAACTTTCGCAGAGCACCAGCACCACATTCGGCTGACTCTCAAAAGCCCTGCTGCCAGGGTGTATCAGGCGGCTGTATCCTTTTTTAAAATTATAGTTTTTATCTAATTGTAAAAAGCCCGCCATATCATTATAGTAATCGGCTGCTTTATTATTATGATCGGGGTTGCGGAAACGGAGTGTTGTAAAAAAATTCTGCAAAGGGTTTAAAGCAAGGTTACTTTTAAACTCATCGTTTAAATTAAAGGCCCGGAAAAAATCTAAAGGTTTTGCTGTAAAAAAACCATACACAAACCAGCCCAGTAATAATAAGGCTGCAAAATGCCACCTGCGGCGGTATGTAAATTTGTGGATGTTGATATTTTTTTCGGCTACATCTACATGCATCCGGCGAAACATCCAGATCATCATCATTACTGCACCAAAAAGTCCGAACAGGATCCATATAACCGGATAACTCTGCCAAACCATTTGCAAACTCTCCCGTGGATCTTCTGCAAAAATCAAAGCATCGGCATTAAGCCGGGCGTTGATATAAGCAAACTGGCCAAAATCGGCACCATAAAAAAACAAAACAAGCAGGGTAACAATTCCCAGATAACCGGTCCATAATTTTTTACCTCTTTCGCTTGTAAACGGCGACAGGCGTGGAAATAAAGACAGCAGCGCAATGGGTAATAAAATAATAGCGATCCAACGCAGATCGTATTTTAACCCAAGCCAGAACGATGAACCAAGATCGAGCACAGCAATTGAAGAGGGCTTAAAACAAATTACTGTTGCTATGCGAAAGGCGGTAAATATGCACAAGTATATAAAGAACAGTTTTACTATCCATTGTATTGTTTTGGGAACACGCCAGCTTATGAGCATAGTTAATTATTTCCTTAGCTTGAACGAAGTATGCGAAAATACTAAAACTGTTAATAGAAACACAGATAGTTTGGGGAAGTCACGAAGTGAGTTTTACTTGCCACGAATTAACACGAATAGACCTCTATAATTCGGTTTAATTCGTATAATTAGTGGCTAAAAAACTTAAGGCTTCTTCTTATTGTTCAGCATTAAATACTTGGCAGTTTCGTAATAAGCATCTGTAAGCTTTTGCCAGTATTTTTTTGTGCTGTCAGTTGATGCATTAACGGGTACAGGCTCATTGCTGGTCATGGATACAAAATCCTCTTTACCGGTTTTTAAATTTTTAAGATAATAATATTGATTGCTTACCATGCCAATGCTATGTACATCGTGGTCAATTACAAAAGCTGAATATTTTGGTGATCTGATGATTCCACTATGGTAATCGGCTGAAAGCTGTACATATTTCACCGTATCAAATAAGTCGTTGCCCATAGCATTATTTGTGTAAGATATTTTTGCCAGCGATGCAATGGTTGGTAAAATATCAACCTGCGAACAAACATTGCTGATTTTTTGTGGCTTTAGTAAACCCGGTGCATAAAATAATAGCGGTACATGTTCGCAGGTAAGTCCCTGTTCGGTCCAGGCTTTGGGAAAATAATCAAGCGTGCCATTGTAACGTATACCATGATCGCCCACAAAAACAAAAATGGTATTTTTAAAGTAAGCTTCCTTTTTTGCCGCTTCCATAAATTTTTGGTACCCAAAATCTGTGTAGCGGAAAGCATTCATCTCTTCGTTGCTTTCAAAGCCAAATCTTTTTAATGAATCTAAAGAATAAGAAAGCATTTTAAACTCTTCTTTGTCTTCTGCCGGAATAGTGTATGGGCGATGATTATCGGCAGTTTGAATAACAGCAAAGAAGGGTTTGGTTTGTTGTTTCAAAATCTTGTTCGATTCTAAAAATAAATTTTTATCGCTGATGCCCCACACATCAATTTTCTTTGCTTCATAATCGTTCTCCTCGTAAAGCTTTAAATTTTTAATGTTGTTGGTAAGCACGCCACGTATGTTTGCCCAGGTGGCGCTACCACCCAAAAAATAAAAATTATTGTAACCGCTAAAACTGTTGATGATGGTATTTTGATCTACTGCATTGGGATTACGGCTGGCAGTTTTGGGGCTTTCCACATCGGGTATGCCGGTGATGGTGGCCCATACGCCACGGGCTGTTCCGTAAGCGGGTGTAAAGCAGCGATCAAAAAAAATTCCATTCTTACACAACTCATTAAAGTATGGTGTTGTGTTTAGCGGATTGTTGTACATGCTGCTTTTGTAAGCGCTAAAACTTTCGCAGATTACCAAAACAATATTTGGTTTATTGCCGGTTGTATCTGCAGACGGATAATTTCTTTTAAAATTTAATGCAGTACTGTCGGGTGAGTTTACTCCAAGATAATTCGACATGAGTGCATAATCTGCCCTCACTTTTTTTATATCGTACGATGAGTTTCTGAAATTTAACGTGCTGATAAAACTCTGGAAAGGATTCAGCGCCAGGTTGGCTTTAAAATCATCACTCAATGTATATGCATCGCTCCAGCGCAGAGGAAACTGGCCAATCTTACCAAAAATAAAAATACCAAATAGCAGGAAAGAAATTACATACATCAGCATCCCTTTCTTTTTGTAAAAACTATATTGCTGCTGGTAATGCGATAGTAAGCGGCTAAAACCAAGTATGGCCAAAATCAATAAAAATATTATTGCAATGCCAATTGTAAGCAACGGATATGTTTGCCACATCATGTTAACAGAAATGCCGGCATCCTGCAGGTAATTTAAAACCGTGGCGTTAAGGCGCTGGTGCAAATAATCAAAGTGATAAAAATCTATTGCCAAAACCAAAACCATAATAATGAAAATGAAGGGCAGTAAAATATTCCATAATTTTCTGACACTAAAATTTTTAAACGGGTTTAAAAAAGGGATTGTACACAAAAGCATGATGGCCAAACCAATTATGCACACCACTCGGACATCGTACCTTAAACCCATAATAAATGCCGAACCTGAAAAAGATTTGCCTGGCGGATTAAATTTCCAGAAAATGATCAGGCGGGAGAGGGTCATCACAATCAGCAAAATAAAGACCACCGAAAATATCCAGCGCAGCAGTTTGGGAATCCGTTGTAAAAAAAGCATGAACAAGTATTTAATCAATATCAAATTTAGTTTAATTATTTTTGGCCGGTGCTTATTTAACGTACATCTTACATTTAATGGAACAACTGCTTTTATACGACAGGCAATTTTTTAAAGTCATCAACAACCAATGGAGCAATACTTTTTTTGATTGGCTGATGCCCTGGTTGCGCAATGCCGAAATGTGGTATCCCTTATACCTTTTTTTAGTGCTGCTTATTTTATTTAATTATAAGAAAACCGGGTGGATATGGATATTATTTGCGGTTGGCGCAGTAATTATGTGCGATTTTATCAGCAGCCATATTTTAAAAATTTATGTTCACCGCATAAGGCCATGCAACGAACCATCAATTGCATCCTGGATTCATGTACTTGTTGGCTACCGGCCGCAAAGCAATAGTTTCACATCCTCACACGCCACAAACCACTTTGGCATGGCTGCATTTTTTTATTTTACATTGAAAGAAAAATTTACAACATGGCCTGCTTTATTCTTCCTTTGGGCCTTTAGTATTTCATTTGCGCAGGTGTATGTTGGAGTGCATTATCCGCTTGATATTATATGTGGAGGGCTAATTGGAATACTTATCGGATATTTGTGCAGTAAATCGTTTAACAAAAGCTACGGTTTAGATTAAATTATATGATTGAAATATTTGTTTTAGGGCTGCTGATAATTATTAATGGCTTACTGGTAATGAGTGAAATTGCATTGGTAAGTGCCCGAAAATCCAGGCTGGAAAGCATGTCTAAAAAGGGAGATGATAAAGCAAAAAATGCATTGGAACTGGCAGAAAATCCTGAAAAATTCTTATCAACAGCACAAATATTTATTACGCTGATTGCAATTTTAACGGGTGTATATTCCGGCGAAAAATTTGGTCATTACATGAAGCCTTATGTTGAGCAGGTTGAAATGCTGAAGCCTTATGCCGAAACTATTTCAACAGTAATCATTGTGATCATTGTTACTTTTCTTTCCATCATTTTTGGAGAACTGGTGCCTAAGCGGTTTGGGATGTTACGTGCCGAAAAAATTGCCAGGCTGGTTGCCGGGCCAATGAATGCGTTATCGGTTGTAACCTATCCAATCGTTTGGTTACTTTCAAAAATATCGCAACTGTTTTTTAAATTGTTCAACATAAAAACATCAACCGATAATGCAGTAACCGAAGAAGAAATTAAAGCAATGGTTGCTGAGGGAAGTGAGCATGGCGCTATTGAGGAAGAAGAAAAAGATATTATTGAAAGGCTTTTTCACCTGGGTGATAGAAACATCACTTCGCTGATGACACACAGAACCGATATTGCCTGGTTCGACGGTAGTGAAACAGTGCAACAGGTAAAGGATAAAATGGATACCGTAATTTATTCCAGCTACCCGGTTTGCGAAGAAACAGTTGATAATATTAAAGGAATCATCAGCGTAAAAGATTTATTAAAAGCCCCGCCAGATGTGTTATTGAAAGATATTGCTAAACCTGCTTTGTTTGTACCAGAAAATAATACCGCTTACCAGTTGCTGGAAAAATTTAAAGAAACAAAAATTCATGGGTGCTTTATTGTAAATGAATACGGCACGTTAGAAGGCATGATAACCCTCAATGATATTTTAGAAGCTATAGTGGGAGATGTGCCACAAACAGGCCAGGATGAATATGAAATTATTGAAAGAGCCGATGGAACTTTTTTAGTGGATGCACAAATACCTTTTTACGATTTTTTAAGCCATTTTGAAAAAACGGAATGGATGAATGAAGATGATCATGATTTTGATACACTGGCTGGCTTTGTACTCCACGAATTGGAACATATTCCTAAAACCGGTGAAACATTTGAATGGCGTGGTTTTGATGTGGAGATTATAGATATGGACGGACAGCGGATTGATAAACTGCTTATTAAAATATCCGAAGAGTTAAAAGAGGAAATGGAGGATTAGGTTTTTTAAGTCCTCCCTTTTGGGGTTCCCAGCTATGGGAACGAACGGAGTTCATTTAGGAGGGGCTTCAAAACTCAAAAATATATTTATCTTCTGGGTTTGTGAGTTTGGTACTTTTTTTATTTCCGTTTACAATTGTATGTATGATGCTGATCTGTTCTTTCTTAAATTCAAATAAAATATTGTCGGTTATATCAAGTTTTTTTACAGAGGCTATATTATTTACCTGGTAGTAACTTTCAATGCCTTCTTCATCCTGCTCATAACCTATAAATTGCAATGCAACCGGTTTTCCATCAGCCTTAATCAGCAAATGTTTTTGCACATAATCGGCCACTAATTTGTTCATGGCATTTTTATCTTTAGGCTTTAATAAATCTACATAAGTTTTATAGGTTGATTTTAAAGCTTTTTCAAAATCATCCGTAAAAATTTTGCAGCTTATTTCCAGTGTTTTGTCTTTGGTATTGTGTTCAATTTCTGTAACACTTACAAATATGGGATGATATGTTGCCGGACTGCTGAAAGTTAACCCACCAATCAATAACCACTTAAATAAAATACTTGCCATTTAGCTATCAGGTTAATAAAAAATCGTTTCTTTAAAGATACATTGCAATACAAAACTAATGTAAACAAACAATTATAATCCCTTAAATGCAGGATTTAGGATTTTATTTTGAATTGGGTTGGCATCATATCATTGCATGGAACGCCCTGGATCATTTGCTCTTTGTTTTGGCTTTAAGTGCCATCTATTTAACCCGTAACTGGCGTCAGGTGCTCGTTTTGGTAACTGCTTTTACAATCGGTCATTCACTTACATTGGCGTTAAGTGTTTATAATATTGTAACTGTTGATGATAAATGGGTAGAGTTTTTAATACCGTTTACCATTATTGTTACCGGGGTTTTAAATTTGTTTGAAAAAAATTACGAGCCCCGTTCATTGCGGGTTAATTATTTTTTAGCATTATTCTTTGGATTGATACACGGTTTAGGTTTTGCAAATTATATCCGGTTCATGATATCGAAACATGAAAGCATAGGCTGGAGTTTATTTGGATTTAATATTGGCTTAGAGGCTGGGCAGATTGTTGTTGTAGCGGGAATTTTATTTTTAAGTTTTTTGATAGTAGATAAATTAGGGCTGAAACGAAAATGGTGGGTATGGAGTTTATCAATTATTGCTTTAAGTATCGCATTTAAAATGGCATGGGAAAGATTTCCTTTGTAATAAAATTTTAAGCTCTTTGCAAATAACATTAAGAAAAATTTTCTCAGCTTCGCTGCGAAAAAAGGTAGCCACGAATTACACGGATTAACACGAATGAAATCTACTGTATTCAATTCGTGGAAATTAGTGTACTGAGCTTGTCGAAGTATTCGTGGCAAAAAATAAATTAAACACTCAATAATAAATAAAAATGAAACAACTAACAGCTTTTGCTTTATTGCTTTTCATCGGTATCAATGCCCATGCGCAGGATATTAAGAATAATCCCGGCAGCAACCATGGCAACCGGTTTGAGCAATTGGGAACTATTCTTCCTACACCAAACGAATACCGTACTGCAAGCGGTGCACCCGGCCCAAAGTACTGGCAGCAGCGCTGCGATTATGATATTACCTGCGAACTGGATGAAGCCAACCGCCGCCTTATTGGCCGGGAAACAATTACCTACGTAAATAACTCGCCTGATGTACTCACTTATTTGTGGCTGCAGCTAGATGAAAATGAGCACAGCAATACCAACAACTCCGGCTACCAGGGCGGCAACAATCCCATGCCCACAACCATATCAGAGGCAGATGTTACACGCTTTAGCGGTAAGGTTGATAAGGATAAAGAATATGGTGATAATGTTACCCGTGTTGCAGATGCAACCGGTAAGCCATTGCAATATACCATCAACAAAACCATGATGCGTATTGAATTGCCGGTGGCACTAAAACCAGGCCAGCAATTTATTTTTAAAGTAGATTGGAACTATAATATTATTGAGCGTACAAAATACGGCGGCCGTGGCGGATACGAAAATTTTCCTGAAGATGGAAACGATCTGTACACCATGACGCAGTGGTACCCACGACTTTGTGTGTACAGCGATTTTCAAGGATGGCAGAACCACCAGTTTGTTGGCAGCGGGGAGTTTGCATTAACCTTTGGCAATTTTAAAGTAGCCATGACGGTTCCTGCAGATCACGTAGTAATGGCAACAGGCCAGGGACAAAACTATCAGCAGGTTTTATCTGCCACAGAAATGGCACGCTGGCAAAAAGCGCAAACAGCAACCGATGTAACCGAAATTGTAACATTGGATGAAGCTACTGCAAAAGAAAAAACCAAATCTACCCAAAAGAAAACATGGATTTTTAAAGCTGATATGGTACGTGATTTTGCATGGGGCAGCAGCCGAAAATTTGTATGGGATGCAATGCCTGCTATGGTTGAAGGTAAAAAAGTGATGTGCATGAGTGCTTATGGAAAAGAAGCATACTCTTTGTACCGCAAATACAGCACAAAAGCAGTTGCACACACCATTAAATCGTATTCAAAATTCACCATTCCATATCCATACCCGGTTGCCCAAAGTTTAGAAGCAGCCAATGGTATGGAATACCCTATGATCTGCTTCAACTTTGGCCGTACAGAAAAAGATGCAACTGGTAATTACAGTGCCAACAGCACTTACAGCGAAGGCACAAAAAATGGTATGTTGGGTGTAGTGATACATGAAGTAGGTCATAACTTTTTTCCGATGATCATCAATAGCGATGAAAGGCAATGGACCTGGATGGATGAAGGCTTGAATTCTTTCTGCGAATATTTAGCAGAAGAATTGTGGGACAATAAATTCCCGGTAGGCAAAGGCCCGGCATACAAAATTGTTGATTACATGAAGCTACCAAAAGATGCACTGGAACCCATTATGACCAATAGCGAAAATATTATTCAGTTTGGTCCCAATGCTTACAGCAAACCCTCAACCGGTTTAAACATACTCCGGGAAACCATTATGGGTCGTGAAACTTTTGATTATGCGTTTAAAGAATATGCAAGGCGCTGGGCTTTTAAACATCCAACACCCGCTGATCTTTTCCGCACCATGGAAGATGCAAGTGCCGAAGACCTGGATTGGTTTTGGCGTGGATGGTTTTATGGAATTGAACCTTGTGATATATCGCTTGATACTGTTAAGTGGGCTGTGCTGAATACCGAAGCACCCGCTGCATCTGCAAATAACGGCCCAGCAACAAGAAAAATTCCGGTAGCAAAACCAGTATTAAATACGTTTGATGATATTTCCAAAGTGCGTAACCGTGAGGATAAAAAAATTGTTTTTGCAACCGATGCAGATCCATCGCTCCGTGATTTTTACTGGAGATACGATCGCGGCCTTGCAAAGGTAGATAGCACCCCTTTTGAAATTAC
Organism: Chitinophagaceae bacterium; assembly: GCA_031360765.1. Classification (GTDB taxonomy): domain Bacteria; phylum Bacteroidota; class Bacteroidia; order Chitinophagales; family Chitinophagaceae; genus Ferruginibacter. Next base: position 7,104 of record JANMBZ010000095.1, on the reverse strand, counting down.
AATTCCCACACCGGTTGCAGATAATTATACTGAAGCTGAAAGGTTTAAAATGGGGGGTGATAAAAATATGTATGAGCTTACTTTTAGCAATAAGGGTGGACTTGTAATGCCCATCATTATTGAGTGGACGTATAAAGATGGCAGCAAAGAAGTTGATCGCATTCCGGTACAGGTTTGGCGCAAAAATGAAAATAAAGTGGTAAAAACTTTTCTGAAAAATAAGGAAGTTTTATCAATAAAACTTGATCCCATGAGGGAAACTGCGGACATAAATACCGATAATAATAACTGGCCTGCATTTACAACGCCCAGTAAATTTCAGTTGTTTAAAAATGGGGCTGGCAGCCGTGGGCCACGTGGCGCAGGCGGAGGTGTAAACCCGATGCAGAAAGAGATTAAATAAAAATATTCGCTATTTAAAAAAACAAAAAGAGCATCCTTACTTACAGGGATGCTCTTTTGTTTACCAGCATTTTTTATACAATATTTACCAGAAAATAATTTCTCTTTCCTTTTTGAACAAGAATAAATTTAGCATGTAATAACAATGATGAATTAATTTTTAACTCAATACCTTCAACCTTCTTTCTGTTAATACTAACGCCACCGCCCTGTATCATTTTTCTTGCTTCGCCCTTACTGGGGAAAATATTTGTATCTGCTAAAAAACTAACCACATCAATACCAGCATCCATTTTTTCTTTTGCAAAATCAATTTTTACAATGCCATCCATTCCTTCAAGATCTTGTTCACTAAGGTTTTCAGCCGGTGCGTTTTGGTTGGCAAAAAGTTTTTCAGTGGTTTCAATAGCTTTATTATACTCCTCCTCGCCATGCACAAAAATGGTTACTTCTTTAGCCAGCGTTTTTTGTAAAAGCCTTTTAGATGCATCTTTTTGCTGCTCCTCAATTAAATGGGTAATAGTTGCCTGGTCTAAAAAAGTAAAAATTTTAATCCAGTTTTCAGCATCGCTATCGTTGGCATTTAGCCAAAACTGGTAAAACTGGTATGGCGTTGTTTTATTGGCATCAAGCCAAATATTTCCTTTTTCTGTTTTTCCAAATTTACCGCCATCGGCTTTTTTTATTAACGGGCAGGTAATGGCAAAAGCTTCGCCACCGCATTTTCTTCTTATTAGTTCGGTACCAGTAACAATATTGCCCCACTGATCGCTGCCACCCATTTGCAGTTTGCAGTTTTTGTTTTGGTATAGCCAGTAATAATCGTAACCCTGTACCAACTGGTAAGTAAATTCTGTAAAGCTCATACCAGTTTCTCCTTCTATTCTTTTCTTCACACTATCTTTCGCCATCATGTAGTTAACTGTAATATGTTTACCGGTATCTCTAATAAAATCTAAAAAAGAAATTTCTTTAAACCACTCGTAATTATTCGCCATTTCGGCGGCGTTAGGTTTGGTTTTATCAAAGTTTAAAAACTTTTCGAGTTGTGCTTTTACGCCGGCAATATTAAAATTCAAAACATCTTCACTTAGTAAATTTCTTTCTTCACTTTTACCACTTGGGTCGCCAACCATTCCAGTAGCACCGCCTACCAATGCGATGGGTTTATGCCCCGCTTTTTGCAAATGCACTAATAAAATAATAGGTACAAGGCTTCCAATATGGAGGCTGTCGGCTGTGGGATCAAAGCCAATATATCCCGTGGTCATTTCTTTTTCCAGTTGCTCTTTGGTGCCGGGCATTATATCCTGTATCATCCCCCGCCATTGTAATTCTGCTAATAAGGACTGCATTTTTCTTAATTTATTTAAAAATTTTTCTTGAAAGTATAGTCTGGCAAAAGTGCTTATAAATATTGATAAAAAGATAAGTTTCTTATTAAGTTGAACAACACTTTGCTGCAAAAAATGCAATGTTTGTAGTAAAACCTTCCTAGCTGTTTATAACGTAAATGCAGAGGCATCTTTTTAATGAAAATGAGTGTCTTAAGATGGAAAGGAGTAAAAAATGTGTTGTATAATTTAAATGCCCTATGCGTACCAAAATTGTAATATTAAGCTTAATTTTATATTGATATATAAACACAATTTACCAAGTATTTTTACGTTATGGTTTGTATCTACCTATAAAAAATCAATAACCAACCTAAGTTATTATGAGATTATATACCAAAGCATACCTTACACTGATGATGATTTTGCCCCTATCAGTGTTTGCTCAGTTACGCAAATATTCAAATGAATTTTTAAACATTGGAGCCGGTGCAAGAGGCCTTGCAATGGGTGGAGCACAAGTGGCTTCTGCCAAAGATGCTACTGCTGGTTATTGGAACCCTGCAGGGCTTATGGGCATAAAGGAGCAGGCCAGTGTAAACCTGATGCATGCCGATTATTTTAGCGGCATTGCCAAATACGATTATTTATCGGCAGCCAAACCTATACAGGATGGAAAACGAGCGCTGGGATTTTCTATTTTACGGTTTGCAGTTGATGATATACCCAATACCTTGTTTTTAGTAGAGCCGGATGGTAGAGTTAATTATGAAAACATACAAACTTTTTCAACCGCTGATTATGCTTTTCTGCTTTCGTTTGCACAAAAAATAAAAGAGACAGAAAAAAAGCTGATAAGCTTTGGGTTGAATGCTAAAGTTATTTACCGTAAAGTGGGCAAATTTGCCTCGGCCTGGGGTTTTGGGCTTGATGCAGGCCTGCAGATGCATGGCGATAAATGGCATGTTGGTATTGTGGCAAGAGATTTAACTACTACTTTCAACGCATGGTCTTTTACATTTACAGAAAAAGAAAAAGAAATTTTATACCTCACTAAAAATGATATACCCGTAAAATCTACAGAGTTAACTGCCCCACGTTTAATAATTGGCGGAGGTTACGATTTTAAGCTTGGCAAATCCGTAAGCCTTATGGCCGAGGCAAATGTAGATGTAACATTTGATGGAAAAAGAAATACCGTTTACAGTGGCAACACAATAAGCATAGATCCACATATCGGGCTCGAAGCTTCTATCAGTAATGTGTTTTTTATACGTGCAGGTATTACAAATTTTCAAAGAGGTACACAGGATGGAGATACCACCAATAAAAAGAAAGTCTGGATTTACCAACCAAGTGCCGGGGCGGGTTTTAAAATTAAAAATATTATGATTGATTATGCATTTACAAACCTTGCCAATCAATCTAACCCATTATATACCCATATATTTTCACTGCGATTTAATATCGCAGGTAAAAAAGAAATTGAATAAAAAAATAACTCATAAATTGTATGAAAAAAATTCTATTAGCTTTTATAATACTGCTGCTGGCTTTTAACAGCAAAGCGCAGTTTAACAATAGCTGGATTGACTATACCAAAACTTATTACAAGTTTAAGCTTTCAAAAGATACGCTAACCCGTATTTACCAGCCGGTATTGGCTGCCGCAGGTTTAGGCTCTGTACCTGCGGAAAATTTTCAGCTTTGGCGCAATGGAAAGCAGGTGCGTATGTTTACATCGGTAGCCACAGGTGTATTGGGCAGCAGCGATTTTTTAGAGTTTTGGGGTCAGATGAATGACGGGCAACCCGATAAACCGCTTTATCGCTCCGCCGATTACCAGATGTGCGATAAGTATAGTTTGGAAACCGATACCGCAACATATTTCCTTACCGTTAACCCGGTTTCGGCTGGCAATCTTCGGTATGTATCTGCTGCAAATAACACATCAACCAACACGTTACCTGCCGAGCCATATTTCATGCGCCGCATTGAGCAACACTATAAAAATCAGATAAACCGGGGCTATGCGGCAGTAATTGGTGAATATGTTTATTCATCGTCTTACGATATTGGCGAAAGCTGGACAAGCGATAATATTGCCCCCTGCTGCGCATTGGTAAAAGTGCTGGACAACATAAATAAATACACAGCCGGCCCCCAAAATAATGTAATGTTTACTGTTACTGCTGCAGGTAACGCTTTAAACCCAAGAGAACTGGTAGCTAAAGTACAAGGTACTACGGTAATACAAAAGCCAATGCCGTATTTTAATTACCTGAAAGATACCATCAGAAACTTACCGTTATCTCTTTTAAACAGCTCTTCTTTTATTGGTGTAAATATCAATGGCAACTCCGCTCTTACAAACGACCGTACGGTAGTTAGTTGTTTTTCAGTAACCTATCCGGCAACATTTAATTTTAACAACGAAAAGAATTTTTATTTTGAATTAAAAAACAATGCCGCCGGTAATTACCTGGTAATAACCAATTTTAATACCAATGGTGCAGCACCCATTTTATACGATTATAACAATGGAAGAAGAATTATTGGTGATATCAGTACTGCAGGCCAGGTAAAATTTGCTTTGGCACCTTCGGCAGATACCCTACGCAAATTTAATCTTATGAGTGGCGATGCGTCAAACTTCGATAGGGTAATATCTTTAACATCTAAAACATTTATTAATTACGCAACTGCTGCAAACCAGGCCGATTATATAATTATCAGCAACCCTGTTTTATATAATAATGGTTCTGGTATAAACAATGTTGATCTTTACAGGCAATACCGCAGTTCTGCTGCGGGTGGTGGGTTTAATGCGAAAGTTTATAATATTGATGAACTGAATGACCAGTTTGGATTTGGTATTAAAAAGCATCCGGCCGCAATACGCGATTTTCTTTTATACGCTAATCAGCAATTTACAGCCAGGCCTAAATATATTTTCATTATGGGCAGGGGTATCAGCTATCTTGATTATTCAATTAACCAGGCAAACCCGGTTTCTGAGCAGCTGGATCTGGTTCAAACCTTTGGCTGGCCTGCATCCGATGTGTTGCTTGCATCTCCTCCGGGCACAGTAGTTCCTGTAGCGCCAATTGGCCGCCTGGGAGCTATCAATGGAGCCGAAGTAGGTATTTATCTTGATAAGATGAAGGAATATGAATTGGTTCAACGTACACCTAGCCAATACATAGGCGATAAAGCGTGGATGAAAAATATTATTCATACTGTGGGTGGATCAGACAGTCTTGAAAATGATCAGTTTCTGGGGTACATGAATACCTATAAAGATATTATTGAGGATACATTATTTGGTGCTCATGTTGAATCTTTTGTAAAAACATCCGTTTCATCAATTGAGCAGCAACAAAGCCAGCGTATTGGCGATTTATTTCAACAAGGAGTTAGTTATGTAAAATATTTTGGCCACTCATCTGCAAACGAACTGGCTATCAACCTGAACTATCCTGAGAATTATCAGAATGCCGGTAAGTATCCGTTTTTTGATGTAAGTGGATGTACGGTAGGTAATTTCTTTACTTTCAATATTAGCAGGCCAGTAAATTATTCAGGCATGTCCCTCTCGGAAAAATATATATTTCTGGATCATAAAGGAGGTATTGGCTTTTTAGGAAGCACCCATTGGGGTGTTCCTCCTTTCCTTAATTTTTTTAACGAAAGCATTTACAATAAAATTTCCCGTACCATGTACGGAAATACTATTGGTAACCAGATAAAAGCTACCGAGCAGGAGTTGGGAAACAATCCGGGGAGTCTTGATTATTATACACGCATTCACCTGGAACAAATTAACCTGCATGGCGACCCGGCTTTACGGCTGAACGGGTCAGCTAAACCCGATTATGCAATTGAAGACCAGCTGGTAAAATTTATTCCTAATATTATATCTGTAGCTGATAATAGTTTCAATATTGATATTAAGATGATGAATATTGGCAAGGCCATCAGAGATTCTATGAGGGTAACTGTTAAACAAAAATTACCCAACGATTCAATAAAAGTTTTATATAGCCAGATGGTTCCGGCAACAATGTTTACAGATTCTTTATACCTCACTGTTCCTATCAACCCCATAACAGATAAGGGACTTAATAAATTGATAGTAACTCTTGATGATGGTAATAAAATAGATGAATTGTTTGAATCTAATAATATTTTAAACAAAGACTTTTACATTTTTGAAGATGAATTGCGCCCGATATCGCCTTACAATTATTCCATTATCAACCAGCAGAACATAAGTTTTTATGCAAGTACTGCCAATCCTTTAAACAGCCAGCGGCAATATGTTATGGAGGTTGATACCACTGAATTGTTTAATTCTTCATTTAAAAAATCTTATAACATAAGCGGTGTAGGTGGTGTTATTGAGTTTAAACCCGCCAATATAACATTTACTGATAGTATGGTTTATTACTGGAGAACAGCTACTGTACCAACTTCAGGTACCACATACATCTGGAATAATTCTTCGTTTATTTACCTGCCCAACAGTACTGCAGGATTTAATCAATCTCATTATTATCAGTTTAAAAAGAATACCTACAACAAAATAACGCTGGGAGCAGACAGGGTTTTAAGATACGATAAGCGTAACCGGGAATTTGATGTTAGAACTGGAATTTACCCAACCATCACTCAAACGAACGACGTTTCATTACGCAATGACGGATTGATTGAGCAGGCAGGATTTTATGGCCCTGGATTAGGGCCAAATTCAGAAGTGCTTCGCTTTTATATTATTGATACTGTAACCAACAAAGCATGGGTAAATACCGATAACGGTACAAGTGGGTTATATGGAAGTGTAAGGCCGGTTCCAATTAACGGAACTGTAAAAGTGGGGTTCTTTCATTTTAAAACCGGAACCAAAGCTGAGCGACAGACTGTAATTAATTTCCTTGATAACGTGGTACAAACAGGTAATTATGTGGTAATGACTAATAGCCCTGCAAATCCTACTAACAGTATGCCTACAACCTGGCAGGCTGATGGTCCGGGAAATTTGTATGACAAACTTAAAAATAATGGGTTTTCCAAAATAGATTCTTTATACAGGTTTATTCCCTATGTTTTTGTGTATAAAAAAGGAAATCCGGGTGCTGTACTTGAAAAAGTGGCTGTAAATGCAACAGACGTAGTTAATGAAAGCTTTCATACAATTGGTAATTACCTCAGTGGTGATGTTGTATCGGATAAATTTGGCCCGGCTTTGCAATGGAAAGACCTTCACTGGCGTGGCACAGCTATGGAAACACCTTCTAAAGACTCTGTAGCAGTGCAGGTTTTAGGTGTGGATATAAATGGGGTTTCAACTGTTTTAGCAACGGTACGC
>JANMBZ010000094.1:0-3080 GCA_031360765.1 Chitinophagaceae bacterium | reverse complement strand
CCCACTTTCAACCATTTTTTGATTCATGCTGAAGAGAACTAAAACCCCGTTATTTATTTTTTTGATATTGTGTGGATTTTGTATGCCTGCATTATGCCAACCCATGTGGACCATTGATCCCTTTGGCAAAGAAAAAAAGCCGGAAAAATATGAGAACAGAAAATTAGGTTCTGAAAAAACAGCCGATAAAAAATTTACGGTTGTTAGAAATGTTTATCAGAATAATGTTACCCATTTTAATTATTACTTTAATGCCAATAACCGTTTTAATCTGGTTATTGACAGGGCAAAACTTTCGTTGAAAGATGATTACACCAACATGCTGGCTTTTTATCCTTACACATTAGAAAGTACCGCTTCCCAAAAAACTGAACTCGACTCGGTAATTTACACTTCAACAGCCGGTATTTTATTACACGATCTGCGTAACGACTGGATTGATAATATGTACATGCTTATTGGTAAGGCATATTTCTACCGCAAAGATTTTGATTCGGCCTTAATGACTTTTCAGTTCATCAACTACAATCTTTTTCCTCGCAAAAGAAAAAATGATGATGATGACCGCATTGTAGGTTCCAACACTACTTCTATCGCCAATAAAGAAAAAACAAATATTCTAAAAAAGCTTACGGCACTGCCGCCAAGCCGCAACGAGGCTATCATCTGGCTGGCACGCACTTTAATTGAGCAGAATGAATTTGCAGAATCGGGCAGTCTTATAAACACTTTGCAGGTTGACCCTAATTTACCAAAAAGATTACGCAACGATCTGGATGAAGTGGCCGCTTACTGGTTTTTTAAACAGGGCAATTTTGATAGCTCTGCAAAGCATCTTGAAAAAGCATTGAGCACTGCCGATAATAAACAAGATCAATCACGCTGGGAATTTTTATTGGGTCAGTTGTATGAAAAGAATGGCAATTTTGAGAAGGCTTCCTCTTATTACGACAAGGCTTCCAAACACACAGTAGATCCGTTGATGGATATACACGCCAGGCTGAACGATGCAAAAATGTTGCGTACAAATGGCAACCCAAAAGAACTCGATAAAGCCATTGATAATCTTTCTAAAATGGGCAGGCGTGATAAGTATGAAGAGTACCGAGATATTGTTTATTACTCGGCCGGTGAGTTATCGCTGCAAAAACCAGATACCAATGCAGCCATTACTTTTTTTAACAAGAGCCTTAAGTACAACCAGAATAATGTTAATTACAAAAACAGGGCTTTTTTAAAACTGGGCGATATTGCTTACAGCCGCAAGCAATACAGGCTTGCAGCAGCCATGTATGATAGTTTGCAAAGCGGCGGCTCCGACTCACTTTTAAATTTGCAGATTGCTAAAATACAACCCAGAAAAGAAGCACTGGTTAAAATTGCGGCTGCTATCAGCATTATAGAAAAAGAAGACAGCGTGCAAAGAATTGCTTTAATGCCGTCAGCCGAAAGAGATGAATATGTAAAGAAGATAGTACGCAAAATGCGTAAAGAAAAAGGTTATAAAGATGAAGGCGGATCGTCCGGAGGCTTCGATAATTCTCCATTTGCCAACAGCAATAACCAGCAACCGGTTGATCTTTTTGAAAAAAATAATAGCAAAGGCGAATGGTATTTTAATAACAGTTCGCTTAAATCGAGAGGCTTTAACGAATTTAAAAGCAGGTGGGGAGCCAGAACCAATATAGATAACTGGCGCAGGAAATCGGCCGTTGACCCAATAGTTAATAACCCAACAATTCCTGTTGCCGGCGATACTAAAGGAGGAAAAGATGGCGGAAAGCCTGGTGGCAAAAATGCAGGCGGTACTACCAATCCTGCTGAAGATGTTAGTTACGAATCGCTGATGAAAGATGTTCCCTTAACTGAAGAAAAATTAAACGCCAGTAACGATGCCATTGCCGAAAATATGATTGTTCTTGCTAAGGCTTATCAGAATGATTTGGAAGAATATCAACTTGCAGCAGATACTTACGAAGATTACCTGAAACGTTTCCCCAACCGTTTGCTGGATGGTGATGTGTATCTTAACCTTTATTTCTGTTACACAAAATTAGGATTGAAAGATAAGGCAGCACATTACAAAGATTTACTCAACGGAAACTTTGCCAACACAGCCTCGGGCAAAAAACTTAATAACCCTTCGGGCTCTGATCCAAAAGGAAAAAATCCGGAAGCAACAAAACTGTACGAAGACATTTACAATCTTTTTATAGAAGGCAATTTTGAAAAAGCAATGGCCGAAAAGAAAAAGGCTGATAGCTTGTATGGCGTAACTTACTGGACACCGCAGTTGCTCTACATTGAAGCCTTGCAAAATGTAAAAAACAGGGATGATAGCGCCGCCATAAAAGGTTTACAGCTTATCATCAGCAACAACCCCACATCGCCTTTAAAAGCAAAGGCCGAAACCATGATTGATGTGCTGAAAAGAAGAGCCGAAATTGAAAAATACCTCACTGCACTGGAAGTTACGAGAGCCACAGAAAACCAATTGCCAACGCCCGTAACACCGGCGCCTGTTAACAAACCTGTAGTACCGGTAATAAAAGATACTGTAGCCAAAGTGGCGCCGGTATTAACAAGCGGGCCTTTTGTAATGGCTGTTAGTGCACCGCACTATGTAATCATGATTTTAAATAAGGTAGATCAGGTTTATACCACCGAAGCCAAAAATGCTTTTACCAGGTACAACAAAGAAAATTTTTACGGCCAACCAATCAACATTAACAAAGATGTGCTGGATGCTGAAAATAACTTACTGGTTATTACCCCTTTTGCCGATGCAGCAGCAGCCATGGTTTACTATAATAAAATAAAAAAAGATGCGCCATCCGAAATATCGTGGCTGCCGGCTAACAAGTATTCTTTTTTAATTATTACAGAAGCAAATCTGCAATTACTAAAAACCAATAAAAATTTAACAGGTTACAAGGCATTGTTAAATACGCAGTTTCCAAACAGGTTTTAACAGCCAATAAAAAATTATCTTTTTTACTTTAGATAGTTTTGCCCGGCAGTTAATTATCGGTTAATCCTTAATACACATTACTTTCAAAATTTTTATACATGAAGCGTTC
>JANMBZ010000070.1:0-19257 GCA_031360765.1 Chitinophagaceae bacterium | reverse complement strand
AACAGTAAAATTTTTACAGCCGAGCAATTAAAGAAAAAAGAAGAGATGAAAAAGAATCGTGGTGATAAAGGCAGAGCAAGAAAATAATTTCCCACCTATTCCGCAAAAAAGCTGTTCCCAAAAGGAGCAGCTTTTCTTTTTACTGTAATCTCCTCAGTTGGGCTGACTCACCGTAAAAAGATTATCTTTGCCCCTCACTACTGTTGTAAAACAGCAAAATCACGTCAAAACATGAGCCAGTCGCCATTTCAAAAGTTTGTTCCCAAAAAGAAAAACAGTGTAGTTAAAGAAGAATTTCGCCAGGAAAAGAAAAAGTACCGTAAAGAACGCAACGCTTTTTTTGAGGAGAAAAAGAAAGAAGAATACCTTGCCCGCCAAGCAAAAAAAGGTGGTATGGCTACCAAAGCTGCTGATGATGCTAAAGGCAAGTTAGCAATGGGCAATGAGCAGTCTGCAACTGGTACTATAAAGTCTAAAATCAGTAAGGAAGAGGGAAATTTAAAACCCCGTGGCGCTGCAAAAACACCACATCAAAAATCGGCCAAGGCAATTGCAGCTAATGACAATGCACCAACCGGTATTATGCCGCTTAATAAATTTATGGCGCATTGTGGTGTAAGTTCACGGAGAGAGGCCGTAGAATTAATTAGTGCAGGTAAAGTAAAAGTAAACGGTGCTGTGATTACAGAACCAGGACATAAAATTGAAGAAAAGGATGAAGTAGTTTACAATGGCAAAAAATTGTTTGTTACCAAAAACCTGGTTTACATCTTACTAAATAAACCCAAAGATTATATTACAACCACCGATGATCCGCAGGGAAGAAAAACAGTGCTCCAATTAATTAAGCAGGCAACAACCGAAAGAGTTTATCCTATCGGTCGTTTAGACAGAAATACATCTGGTGTTTTATTACTTACCAACGATGGTGATCTTACACAAAAACTTTCGCACCCGAGTTACGAAATAAAAAAGATCTACGAAGTAAAATTAGATAAACCACTTACCAAAAGCCACTTTGATAAAATTGTTGATGGCCTTACTTTGGAAGATGGTGAAATATTAATTGACAGCCTGGCTTATGCTGATAGCAAAGACAAATCAATCATCGGTATTGAACTGCACAGCGGCCGCAACCGCATTGTGCTCCGCATATTTGAACATCTTGGTTATGATGTAAAGGGATTGGATCGTGTGATGTATGCCAATCTTACCAAAAAAAATGTAGAGCGCAGTAAGTGGCGTTACCTGAGCGAAAAAGAAATACGTTTGTTGAAATACATGAACACTTCCAAAAAGAAATAAGCATTGAAAAAGTTTAATCCTGAAATTGTTTTTGAAAACGATTCGTTTGTTGCGGTAAATAAACCTGCTGGGCTTTTGTCAATTCCTGACAGAGAACAAACACAAACATCGCTTAAAGATATTTTGCTGGAAAAATATGGTGCCATTTTTACGGTTCACCGTTTGGACAGAGATACCAGCGGCATCATCATCTTTGCAAAAACAGAAGTTGCTCATAAATTTTTCTCTTTACTTTTTGAAGGCAGAGAAATTGAAAAATATTATATGGGACTTGTTCATGGAATTCCTTCGCCAAAAAAAGGAACCATTAATGCACCCATTGCAGAGCATGGCGTGCAGAAAGGTTTTTACATTGTACATCAAAGAGGCAAACCTTCAGTAACCGATTATGAAGTGATTGAAGAAAATAAAACATTTTCGTTGGTGCAGTTTCAATTGCATACCGGCCGTACACACCAGATACGGGTGCATTGCAAAAACATAGGCCACCCGCTGGCATGTGATGAATTGTATGGGGATGGTAAACCTGTTTTACTTTCTTCTATAAAAAAGAAATACAAACTGAGTAAACACGATGAAGAAGAAAGACCGATGCTGAACAGACTCGCTTTACATTCCTACAAATTAAAATTTACAGATGCAGATGGAAAGCTAATTGAACTGGAAGCTGCATTGCCAAAAGATATAAAGGCATTGTTGCAGCAGTTGAAGAAGAACTAAAGAATTTTTGCCGGAAAGACGGTAAGGCGTTCTATATTTTTCCATTTTCGTCTTCCCGACTTGCCGGCAAAATAAATTAATCAATATTGGGCTGAGGCGTATAACGCAAATACGGTTTTACAATCTCCACTCCTTTCGGAAATTTTTTGATGGCATCTTCTGTGCTTACTGCCGGCACTACAATTACTTTATCACCGGCAACCCAGTTCGCAGGTGTAGCTACACTGTAATTTGCAGTAAGTTGCAAAGAATCTACAACACGCAATACTTCTACAAAATTTCTTCCTGCTGATGCAGGATAAGTGATGATGAGTTTCACAGCTTTATCGGGCCCAATGATTACAAGCGAACGCACGGTTGCCGTTGCAGATGCATTTGGATGAATAAAATCGTATAACTCCGAAATCTTTTTATCATCATCGGCTATGATGGGAAAATCTACGATGCAATTTTGCGTTTCGTTAATATCGCTGATCCAGCTAAGGTGCTTATCAACAGGGTCAACACTAAGTGCCAGCACTTTTACATTGCGTTTTGCAAATTCTTCTTTTAATGCAGCGGTGCGGCCAAGCTCGGTAGTGCAAACCGGTGTATAATCTGCAGGGTGCGAAAATAAAATGCCCCAGCTATCACCGAGGTATTCGTAAAAATCAATTTCGCCTAAAGATGTTTTTGCTTTAAAGTTGGGAGCAATATCCCCTAATCTTAAACTCATACTATTAATTTTTTGCTGCAAATATAATTACTCTACTGTTTCAATAGAGTATAAAATTCTACCTTTGCCACATATTTAGCAAAATGCTCTCAAAAAAAACACAATACGGATTAAAAGCACTTGGCTACCTCGCTGCAAACTTTGGTGAGGGACCGGTATTGATATCAGAAATAGCCAAAAAGAAAAAAATCCCAATAAAATTTCTGGAGAATATTTTGCTGCAATTAAAAACCAATGGCATTTTGCAAAGCAAAAAAGGTAAAGGTGGTGGTTATTTTTTAGCAGATAATCCTAAGAAAACTACATTGGCTGCCGCCATGCGTATTATTGAAGGACCGATTGCCTTACTGCCTTGCGTAAGTTTAAATTTTTATGAGAAATGTAAAGATTGTGATGAAAAAACATGCGGACTAAAAAAAGTAATGATCAGCACCAGGGACGCTACTTTAAAAATTCTGGAAAAGAAAACTATAGCTGATCTTATTGACGCTATCTGATTAGTTTGAAGATGCTCTTTTTACGGCGGCTTTTCCAAAACGTTCTTTTACATTATCAATTGCCTTGTACAAATCTTTTTTTGTTTCCACATCATCAAATAAATTTGTTTGTATAGCATCGTTGGTAAGTTCGCTTAAACGCACGCCCAGCAAGCGAACCGGCGTTCCCTTTCTGTGTAATTTATCAAACAACTCTTTTACTACAGGTATAATTTCATCATCGGCGCAAGTGTAAGGCACAGTTGTTTGCCGGGAGGTGGTTTCAAAATCCTGGTAGCGGATTTTTACGGCAATGCAACCGGCAACTTTTTCATCCTGCCGCAATTCGTAGGCAATTTTTTCTGTAAGCCTTACGAGTTCGCTTTTTAAAAATTTAATATCGAGTTTATTTTCATCAAAAGTATGTTCGCTGGAAATTGATTTTGCTTCGTGATAAGCAGAAACTTCTCCATTGTGAATGCCCTGGCTTTTATTCCAAAGATCAATACCCCATTTACCCAAACGGGCTTCCAGTTCGTCCGGCGTTTTTTCGCTGATGTCTTTTATTGTTTTAATGCCGATGGATTTCAATATTTCGAAAGTATGATCACCAACGCCGGGTATTTTATTAACAGGCAATGACGCTAAAAATTCTTTTTCCTTCCCAAACGGAATTTGCAGATAGCCATTGGGCTTAGCCGCATTGGTTGCCATTTTTGCCATCATTTTATTGCTTGCCAGTCCGAATGAAATGGGCAGTTGGGTTTCATCCATTATTTGCTGACGCAGATCAATTGTCCATTGCAGCGGATCAAAAAATTTTTGCATGCCGGTAAGGTCAATGTAAAATTCATCTACCGAGGCTTTTTCAAACAGCGGTGCTTTGGAAGCGATGATCTGTGTTACCCAACGGCTGAATTTACTATACTCTCCCCTGCTGCCGTTGGCAACAATTAAATGCGGACATAGTTGAAAAGCTTTTTTAGATGGCATGCCGGAATGAATGCCAAACTTACGGGCCTCGTAGCTGCAGGCCGCAACTACGCCCCTTTCTTTACCACCCACAATTACAGGCTTGCCCTGCAGCGAAGGGTTGTTTAATATTTCAACGGAAACAAAAAATGAATCGAGGTCGAAATGTGCTATGATGCGTTGAGGGGAGTTCACGATACGAATTTACAATTTCCAGTCTTCATAACCGCCGACGGGGGTTGCAACCGCCGTCTGGGCTATTTATAGATTTCCAACAACCCATCCGGCAAACTAACATACACTTTCCTGTTCTTTGCATCCACTTTTTCCAGGCTGTCTTCGTGAATGGGAATGAGTGCTTCTTTACCATTTAAAAGTATGGCGCATAAAACCTGGTGTGGCTGTTCTATTACTTCTAATATTTCGCCCAGGTCTTCGCCTTCGTTAATGATATTAAAACCAAGCAAGGCAATGGGCGATGATTTGGCGGCGAATTTTTTAAAATCTTCTTCGGTGATCCAAACTTCACGTGGTGTTAGCTTTCGGGCGGTTTCTACAATATCAATGCCTTCGAGTTTAATAACGGTTTCGTTGTGGTTTCTTATTTTGGCAGACTGCAGAAAATAAGGAATAAAGCTGTCTGTTTTATCTTCCAGAAAAATGGCTTCTAAACCTTTGAGTGTTGTTTTTTTGCCGAGGTTGTGCTGCAAAACGAGTTCGCCTTTTAAACCGGTGCTGGCGGCAAGTTTTCCTATTTTAAAATAATGATTCATATCCGAAACCTTCAAATGGTTTTTATTATGTTATACTGTTTGTGTTAAGTGCTGAGTAAAGATACAAAGTACAAGAGTGCGACGCCTGTGAAGTTGAAAAACTTACCAATGTTCGGTCCATAAAAAAAGTCCTGATAAAAAACCAGGACTTTAAATGAATTAACGTTACAGAGGTGACTTATTCTTCTGTTTTAGTTTCTTCAGATGCTGCTGCTGCTATTTCCGGTTCAACCGAATCGGCGGCGGGTGCATCTACTTTGGGTGTTTCAACTTTAGCTTCCACCTTTTTCACAATTGGTTGATTGCGGCTATCGGTACGGGCCTTTTTATGGGCGCCTTGCCTACGGCTAACATTCGAATCGTGTTCGGCAGTCCAAGCAGTGAATTTTTCCATTGCACCTGCTTCATCAAATAAGCCTAAGCCTACTCCACGAAGTAAATGCTTTAGATACAACACACCTTTGAAAGAAAGGATACGACGTACAGTATCGGTGGGTTGAGCACCTTTTTGCAGCCAGTCCAACGCTTTCTGACGATCTACCTGGATTGTTGCAGGAACCGTTAAAGGATTGTAAGTACCTAGTTTTTGGATGAATTTACCGTCACGTGGCGCACGGCCATCTGCTACAACGATGAAATAAAAAGGGCGCTTCTTTGAGCCATGCCTTTGCAGTCTCATTTTTACAGCCATAAATAGAAATTTTTGGTTGTTATTAAATAGGGTTTATCCTTAAAAAGGAGAACAAAGATAACAACCTGCCTTACAAGTGCCAAATAATAGAACCGTAAAGATTAAAATGATGTGAATCTTATAATTTTATCAATAAAATACAACTAATTAAATATTTATTCAATTTTTACCGGTTTACCGTGGCTATTTAATGATATTCTCAAGATCCTGCTTTATCTTTTTAATCAATTTTACATTGGCTGGTTTTTTTATGAGGGTTGAATAGGCAGTTATCAGAAAATCGAAATGCTCTATTTCGCCAATCTTTTTATTTTGAGAGCCTTCAAAATCCCACACATTCTGGTAAGCATCAATAACCTGTTTATCGGTTAATGCTGCTATATTTTTTCCTTCCATCAGCCAGGCACATAATAACATGTTTGCATTTGCGGCTTCATCCCAAAAATTCATGTCTGCATCTGCATCCAGCATTTGCTTAAGAGCACCCGCAATATCTGCTTTGACTTTTACAGGTGTAACAAATTTGTATTTTTTAATGATGTTTTTAATGCCTGCATTGTTTTTAAGAAGCTGTAATATTTTTTCAATTTCCAGCAGGTTTGATAATGAGTATGTTTTGTTGCAACTGGCCGGTATGTTGTACGCCTTTTTATAATAATCGGCCGATACCATCAGCATTTTTACTTTATCGGCAATGGTTGATGACATGATGGCTTTGCGTTTGTAAGCACTGCCCAGCAAGCTTAACCGCTCAGAAGTAGGGCTCATGTTGAGTAATTGTTTTAGATCGGCAATTACTTTATCCATGCAGGCAGGCTGCTTATTTTTTTCTTTGCCGGCCATCCAGTTTTTTACACAAAGTTTGGCCCTGATGTTACAATAACTTTCGATGGCTTTTACCGAAAAGCCCGCCTGCTCCATACTTAGCAAGCTTTCAAACTTCGTAATCGCATTTGAATATTCATTACACTCGGCCAAAGCCATGGCTTCTTTTTCGGTAATAACCGCATTGCGAATTCCTGCTGCATCCACCGCTGCCGATATGGATGCAATATCTTTTAAAAGGTATTTTACTGAACTGCCTTTTGCATCTGCTTTGTTTAACAGGTTACTCAAATCATTTTCTGCTTCTTCAGCAATTAAATAACTGTAGGTGTACGTTTTTGATTTTTTAACCTCGGTTAATTTAAAAAACGGATCGCCATAACATTGATAAGCGCCCCAGGTATTTGTGTTGGGATATTTAGAAAATGTTTTTGCACGGGCCTCTGTAATGGCATCGCCAAAATTATCCCCATCCAGCAGGGCATGATAAAAAATACCGGTAAAATACAATGCAGCCGCATCATCTACTGCCCAACCGGCTGCTACAACAACCTTTACTCCATTCATAATAAGCTGTGTGCCAATATTGGCTGCCAGTTTGTATCGCTTGCTGAATAAGGCTTCGCTTGCAGCATCTACCTTACCCAAAAAACAACAGTTTACAAAAACCAGCTCGGGCACTTTACTCATCTGGCAAATTTCTTTGGTGCTTAAAAACACGCCATTACCAATTAACATACCGGAAGCCTTTGGCCGCTTTTCGTTAAAAATACCATGGCCTGCCAGGTGAATAATTTTATACTCATCTTTAAAAAGCGCATTAATTATTTGTGTAGATGATTTTTTAAAACAATTATTCGGCATCTCGAAACCATACTCATCCAAAATAGATGCTACCAAATTTGCTTCTTTAAATGCACCGGGCAATTGCTGTGCGTAGGGAAAGCCGTTAAGATCCGGATCGCCAACCACCAATGCTTTTTTACCGGCAACTGGGTTAACTTTTATACGGTAGTCTTCAAGCTTCAACTGCCGTATCATACCAGCATTGCAACAGAGCGGCCGGGCGTTGCTGGTACTATCCTGCAACAACTCCCACGGGTATGCAGCGGCTGCATGATCCAGCACCCACATACTGTTGCTCTGCTTTTTTATTTCGTCTTTAAAATCGTTGGGTATCAATAATTCAAAAACTGTTTTTGCCATACCAGCGTTCCAGTTATTGTTGGTGCTCATTTCTTCAACCAGTTCGTTTATAATTGCCGGGCTGGTTTGCAGGTAACGCTCTTCTTCCCGTGCGCTGCCGGTACTGCATGAAAAACGCAGGGCTGTTTCTGCACCCTGATCTTCTTCAAATTTTTGCTCCTGCATTACCACCGTAATCCGGCTCCACCAATCGTTTTCGCTTTCCATAGGTATACGGGTACGCAGACCCAGTAATTTTTTGTATTGCTTTTTGGGCAGGCGAATGTTGATGGCACTGTCCTCCTCATTTTCTATACGGCTTAGTATGTACAAGCATTGAAGGCAACGGTCTTCGTACAATTCCACAAACTCCACATGATCAATTATTTTCAATCCTTCAGTATTAAACTCTTCCATTTTTTTGTTGGCGTTTTGCACACCTTGTATTATCGACCTTATTGAACTTTCGATAGATAAACCGCCGTAACCGCAACCAATAAGCAATACAGAAATACCCGTTTCGGCAGGCTCATTATCTGGATTGATATTTTTAAACAGTTTGCTTAATTCCAGTATATACTTTATTACGCCCTGCTCAGTTGTTTGCGCAAGCTGAAAAGAACTAAGCCGGCCTGGTGCACCAAGACCGATAACCAACGCTCCTTTAAAATCTTCTTTAAGATTTACAAACACTTCGTTGCTGCCAATTTCACCAGGGTACATATTTAATTTGTGCCGCTGGCTGAGAAGATTGCCAGTATAATTATCAATAACTTTTTCGGCACTGGTAATGCCATCGTTAATAAAATGCCCAACCATAACCGGGTAGCGGCTGTAGAAAAGATCGCCGTTGCTAACACTTACTTTTAATGGCACGGCACCAGGTTTTTCTGCTGTTTTCTTTTCTTTAATACCCAGGATGGTATTTTCCAACGCAGCTTCACCGGTATCATAAACTTCTTCTTCTACCGTATTAAAAATTGATTGAACACCTCGTAATACTGGCCTGTTTTTACTTAGCAGTTCTGTTTTACCGGTTTTTAGTATTTCGGAAATGCCATTAAAAATATCTGAATTATTGGCTAGCCCGCCATGCGATACGTTTACAAAATACAACTGATCGGTATTGAATAATTTTTTAGGAATACCGGTATCCCAGGTTACAGACTGATCGCCTTCTGCCGTGCTTTTAAAAATTATTTTTTCATCGGGTATATTATTATTTATTTCAAAACCGCAAACAGTAGCATCATCTTTACCGGCTATGTAAATGATATTTTGCAGATCTATCGAATCCATTTTTGCCAGTACATTATCACGATATGCTCCCCAAAACTGCAGGTCTTTTTTATCGGGTATGTTCCAATCAAACAAAGATGCATTGCGCATTTGCTGCCATACATTCTGGTCGGCAAAATCAACGCTATCTTTTGCAACAGGTAACAGTCCCAACAGCCCCGGAAATTTCCTGAACATATCCAGTAATTCTTTTTTGGTATGTTTAAGATCAATTTTACTTAGCTGGCTGATGATGGGATCTTTACCGGCAAGCACATATGGTATGCGATACGATCCGCCCAAAGGCGCACCCAGTAGCAGTAATTTAAAATCTTTGGAAGCATTCAGCTTTTTCCAGGTGGCGGGATGATTAATAATAAAATCACGGGTAACCACACCTCCCATGGAGTGGCCAATTATTTTGATGGGAACTTTAAAGGCAAGGTATTGTTCAATTTTTGCGTTCAGCAATTCCGCAGCATCTGTTAATGGCAACCGCCAGTCAAATGCAAAAGTTACCACATCGTAGTCTGTACTTAAATAATCAACAATTTTTTTGTAAGAGGTTTTGATGATGGATGAAGCCAGAATATCTTTTCTGCTGATATCTAGTTTGCTTAAATCACCTACCAGAAAGCGCATATAATTTATCCATACTTTTTTGCTGCCCTGATCAAGATTTGAACCCATGATACCCGGCAACACAATAGCTATGGGCTTTTTACCAGTTACTTTATCAACAAAAACGCCACCGCCATCAAGGCCAAGTAATGCATTTCTATCAAGTGCAGCCTGTACCGACTGATCAAAAATTGTGAAGTTGGGAATGGAAGCTGTTGTTGCTTTTATTGCCAGTAACAAGGCATCCTGTGTTTTTTTATTTTTAAAATAATGCACATGATCCACTTCAGCACCTTCATCAAAAAAATACTGTACCGGAATATTTCTTTTGGTGCCGCAATACATTGATTTTGTATCAACCACCAGGTCATTATCCCGCAGGTAAAATAATTTACTGGCAATAATGAGCAGTGCTTTTAAATTAAATTTGATACCGCAGTTGCCGGAGATAACTGTTAACGGACTGTTGATGCTGTTATCGGGGTTGTTGAGAATTTTTAAAAAAGGAGAAGCCGGGTTCATTGCTTCCAGGCCGGGCAACTGATCGGGATCGTTTTTGGTATCAACAGCAGCCGAAATCAACTCTTTAAATTCGGCAGTTAATGCAGTACCAACCGGACCGAATAAAGTACCTAACAAATTTAGGCTGATGTTTAAAAAATGATCTAACCGCTTTGATAAAACCGTGGTACCATAAGCAGGGCAGGCAACACGGATAAATTTATCGACTGTAACGCTCATTTTTCTATCGGCAATTATTTTTTGCAAGATTTTAATATCTGCAATATCTGTTTCTCTTTCTGTCTTGGAAAAATAGGCAAGCTCAGCATCGGTAAACCCTTTATTTCCATTGCTGAAACGTGCCAGCACATCACCAACCAATCCACCTCTTGAATGAGAAATAACATGGAGTGTACAAACCGCCGGTAATTCTTTAACAAGAGTAATAACATTTTGTATCGGACTCTTCGTCAACGTTTCATGCTGCAGGCCAATGATATTTTGCCCGTAAACCTGCTGCATGTTTTTCCACAGTTCCGATCCCCGTATTTCGCCAAAAGAGCCGATGGTAGAGGAATTGGTGCCGTGTAAAAAAAGCAGGTAAGGTTTATCTGTATCTTTAAAAGCAGTTTTGCTCAATTTAAAATCGTTGCTGATAGCATACACACCACTCATATTTTCCAACGCTTTCTTCTCCAGCCTTGCTGCAATTTCAATTACTTTTTGGCTAACTGCTTTTTTTGCAAAAACATTCAACGCTTTTAATGCAATATCGCCAAGCAGACTGCGGTTGGCTTCATCGGTTTGTAAATACATAGGTACCACAAAACTTTCGCCAACGGCACGTTTTTGGTTAGCCGCTTCCGGAAAAATATCGTGAATAATATCTGAACTGCCCACCCAGGTTGTATCATCATCAAAAACAAATTCCAGGAAATCGGTTTTATCAAATTCAAGTTCATGAATTTCGGCCACTGCACGGGAAGTACTGAACTGGTATGAACTTTTCAGTTCGAGTTTACTTTCCTTGGCAGCTTGAATTTCTTCGGGAGAAAATTTGTCTTTTTTAAAACCCCGTACTACAATTTTTTTCATAATTAAAGTTTGCGGCACGCATTAAAATGTATGCACAGTTAGTAAGCAGTTGCCAGCGGCACCTGAATTTAATCTGAAATTTTTCTGAACCTGAACAGTTGGTTTTATGGATAATGAGAAGGGGAAAAATTGCATTAACGGCATACCTGTTTCTTTGAGGGGTTAACGTTTAGCACTCTAATTTAATTTAATATTCTGGTAATTAAAAGCGAAGCAGGAAATTTAATATTAGGCACAAGCTGAAAAATTTTCATTCAATTATTTTTCTGTGCAAAAAAAAGCCTCAAACTAAAAAGTCTGAGGCTATAAAAAATTCACTTGTTTATCTTCTTCCCATCCCCGGCATCATCCCTTTTGGCATTTTGTTCATCATCTTCATCATACCTTTCATTTGCTCAAACTGCTTTAAAAATGCATTCAGTTCCGCAATATCTTTTCCGGCGCCTTTGGCAATACGGGCTTTGCGGCCGGGGTTTATTAAATCGGGGTTGCGGCGTTCCTGTAGTGTCATGGAGTTTATAAGGGCCTCAATGCCTTTAAAAGAATCGTCGTTAATGTCAACATCTTTTATTTGTTTTCCAACGCCTGGTATCATGCCCATCAGATCTTTAATGTTGCCCATCTTTTTTATCTGCTCCAACTGTGTTTTAAAATCTTCAAAATCAAATTGATTTTTGCGGATCTTTTTTTCAAGTCTGGCTGCTTCTTTTTCATCAAACTGCTCCTGTGCTTTTTCTACCAAACTTACAATATCGCCCATGCCTAAAATACGTTGGGCCATACGATCAGGATAAAAAACATCCAGCGTGTCCATCTTTTCGCCACTACTGGCAAATTTGATGGGTTTGTTTACCGTGTATTTAATGGATAAGGCCGCACCGCCACGTGTATCGCCATCTAATTTGGTAAGTACCACACCGGTAAAATCTAACCGCTCATTAAATGCAGCGGCTGTGTTTACAGCATCCTGACCGGTCATACTATCAACCACAAATAAAATTTCCTGCGGATTGATGGCTGCTTTAATACCAGCAACCTCATTCATCATTACTTCATCTACTGCCAAACGGCCAGCAGTATCAATAATGATTACATTTTTATTTTTTGCACGTGCTTCTTTAATGGCACCTTGCACAATGGAGATGGCATCTTTATTTTCCCGTTCGCTGTAAACGGGTACATCAATCTGGCCGCCTAAAACTTCCAACTGATCAATTGCCGCAGGCCTGTAAATATCTGCCGCTACCAGCAAAGGCGATTTACCTTTTTTTGTTTTTAGATAATTGGCCAGCTTGCCACTGAAAGTTGTTTTACCACTACCCTGCAAACCCGCAACTAAAATAATTGCCGGGCTGCCGCTAATGTTAAATTCAGTTTCAGTTCCACCCATCAGTTCGGTCAATTCATCCTGCACAATTTTTACCATTTGCTGGCCGGGATTAACGGCAAGCAAAACTTTTTCGCCCAGTGCTTTTTCTTTTACCCTATCGGTAAATTCTTTGGCTATCTTATAATTCACATCGGCATCAACCAATGCACGGCGAATGTCTTTAACAGTATTGGCAATATTGAGTTCGCTGATACGGGCCTGGCCTTTTATATTTTTAAAGGCTGATTCTAATTTTTCTGATAACGAATTAAACATGAAACGCTGATTGATTTGATTAATTTGATTTCGCTGACCGATGACTTTGTCATCGGGAACTTGCAAAACGTCTGTATTGCAGACTTATATTTCCAAAATTTATTAAAAGACCGATTTCTATTTTAAATATTTTTAAGTAGTTAATGATTTGAATGTAAAATCTTGGCTCAACTTCTGTTACTGCCTTTAACTCCACAATCACTTTGTTTTCTACTATTAAATCCAACCGCCTCGAACCAACTTTTGCTCCTTCATAAAAAATATCCCTTCCCACTTCTGTTTCAAAATTCAACCCTGCATTTTTTAATTCTATACACAAACATCGCATATAAATAATTTCAGGAAAACCTGGACCAATAACACGATGAACTTTCATTGCACAACCAATTATCTTACCTGTTAATTCTGAATGTTTGTAATCTTCCATGATATGCCAATATTTTGCAAAGCAAAATTAATCAGCGAAATCATATTTTATCAATTTAATCTGCGTTTTAAATTGAGAAAGCAGTATCTATAATCTGCGCCTGCTCTTTTGCATGCACCTTACCATAACCTGTTGCTGTTGATGCACTTGGCTGGCGGCTGATGATATATAAATTGATATTCTTTAAATTCATCCTTAAGAATGTTGCTGCGCCCATGTTTAATGGTTCTTCCTGCACCCAATACCAGATTGCTTTGCTGTATTTTTTATACAACTCATCTAATTGTTTTTGTGGTATTGGATGAATTTGCTCGAGCCTTACAATTGCAACATCTTTTCTGTTATCTTTTTGCTGGCGCTCTGCCAGATCAAAATAAATTTTTCCGCTGCATAGCAATACTTTTTTTACTTCGGCAGCATCATTAATCGTAGCATCATCTATCACTTCTTTAAAACCACCGGTTGTAAATTCATCCTTACTACTGTAACTACCTGGGTGACGTAAGTTTGCCTTTGGCGAAAAATTTACCAAGGGCTTGCGGAACGGCCATGCAACCTGCCTTCGTAACAAATGGAAAAAGTTTGCAGCAGTGGTAACATTCGATACTACAAAATTTAACTCGGCACACATTTGTAAAAATCTTTCCATTCTTGCACTGCTATGTTCCGGACCTTGTCCTTCGTAACCGTGTGGCAGCAAGAGTGTAACGCCATTCATTCTTTGCCATTTGGTTTCGGCAGCAGCAATAAACTGGTCAATAATTGTTTGTGCACCGTTGCAAAAATCGCCAAACTGTGCTTCCCAAATTACCAATGCATTGGGATTTGCCATAGCATAGCCATATTCAAAACCAAGTACCGCATATTCGCTCAATAAAGAGTTATAAATTCTAAATGGCGATTGTGTTTCGGTAAAATGATTTAACCGGTTGTATTCTTTATTTGTAACCTCATCGTACAAATTGGAGTGGCGGTGACTAAAAGTACCACGCTTTATATCCTGTCCGCTCATGCGTACATCTTTGCCTTCAACCAATAAACTTCCGTAAGCCATTAACTCGGCAGTGGCCCAGTCAATTTTATTTTCATCGCTGAACAATTTTATTTTATCGCTGATAAGTTTTTCAACCTTACGCAACGGCTTAAAATCAGCAGGCCATTTCATCAAACCATCAAACAATAATGTAAATGCATCGCTGCCGATAGCTGTAACCGGCGAAGTATCAAAGTCTGCAGCGGTTGCCCTGCGTAAACTTTTCCAAACAAGTTCTGGTGGCTGGTAACTGTATGGTAAAGGATTTTGTTTTACTTCATCCAATCTTTCCTGCAGGTCGGCCAAAAACTTTTGCTCCATTTCTTTTGCAAGATCCTGTGCTTCGGGCTCGCCGTTCTGCATTAAAAATTGAGTGTAAACTTCTCTCGGATTCAGGTGCTTATCAATCAGTGCATATAATTGTGGCTGAGTAAACTTAGGCTCATCGCCTTCGTTATGGCCATGCTTGCGGTAGCATACCATATCAATAAATATATCGCTGTTAAATTCCTGGCGGTAAAGCGTAGCAATTTCACAGGCTTTTACAACGGCTTCGGCATCATCTCCATTAATATGAAAAACCGGTGCATGCACCATAGATGCAATGGAAGTACAGTAATCCGAACTTCTTGCATCATCAAAATCGGTTGTAAAACCAATCTGGTTATTAATTACAAAATGAATGGTGCCGCCGGTGTAATAGCCTTTAAGATCACTCATTTGTAAAACCTCGTAAACCACGCCCTGGCCTGCAACTGAGGCATCACCATGTATAAGAATGGGGAGAATTTTATCGTAATCGCTGTTGTATAAAATATCGGCCTTACTTCTGGCGAAGCCAATAACCAACGGGTCAACTGCTTCCAGGTGCGATGGGTTTGGCATTAATTTTAAATGCACTTTTTTACCATCAGCCGTTTCCACATCACTCCCAAACCCGAGGTGATATTTTACATCGCCGCTGCCCATGGTTGTATCCGGCAAACTGGTTCCTTCAAACTCACTAAAAATTTGCTGGTAAGTTTTACCCATCACATTGGCCAGTACATTCAGCCTTCCACGGTGTGCCATACCAATCACTACTTCTTCTACATTATTATTGGCGGCCGTATTAATGATGGCATCTAATGCTGCAATGGCAGTTTCGCCACCTTCTAATGAAAATCTTTTTTGACCAATGTATTTTGTGTGCAAAAACTTTTCAAACATTACACCTTCATTCAGTTTTTGCAGAATCCTTTTCTTTTGTGGCAACGGCACCGGCTTAAGCATGGTTTGCTCAATGGCATTGGTAAGCCAGTCTAATTTTACCTGGTCGTTTATGTAACCCACCTGCACACCAATATGGCTGGTGTAGCATTTTTGTAAATGTGTAATGATATTTTGCAACGAAGCATTTTCCATCCCAACAAACTTGCCTGCTGCAAATGTTGAGTTGAGATCTGCATCGGTTAAACCAAAATTTGAAAGCTCAAGTTTTGCATGCCTGTCTTTACGTTCCCGTATGGGATTTGTTTTGGAAACCAGGTGCCCTTTTTTACGATAGGCACGTATCAGGCGGAAAACGCCAAATTCTTTATCAAGAGTACTGAGCGGAGTCGAAGTATCTGACGTAGCCGAAGTACCGCCGGTTTTTCCATTGAGCGAAGCCGAAATGGAATTATTTGAAATTGCAAAATCAAACCCCTCAAAAAACTTACGCATATCAGCATCCACACTGGTTGGGTCTTTTACAAAATCCTGGTACAAACCCTCAACATAAGATGGGTGCGAATTGGTGATGTATTGAAAATCCTTCATAAAAAAAGTAGCATTTTTTTGTACCCGGCCTCAGTATTGCTATTTGGCTTCATTGGCGTCGCACTCTTGTACAACAGTAAACAATTGAGCAAAATCCTCGAAACTCAGGCTGAAATTGGCTGCAAATATCGGTTAATTAAACATTATTTGTTGAAGAAAATGGAAGCAATTTTCTGCAAAGGATAGCAACAATACCACTTAAAATTACATAGCCCGAAAAATAGTAAAAGCCCGGTTGTAAAGTTGCATTAGTGCTTTCCATGGCATTGGCACCCAAAAAAGCCACAAAAATGCTAATGGTAAATACATCGGCCATAGCCCATTTGCTGATGGCGCTTACAAACCGCTGCCATTTTGCATCCGGATCTTTACCAAGTATCAGGTAAAAAATAATAACCGATTTTACCAGCGGCACAATGATGCCAAACATAAAAATGAGCAACCATGGCGAGTAATTCCCATCTTGCCAAAGCTTTTTAAGCATGCCAAGTACACTTCTTTTTTCGCTGAAGAGGTTTAAATCTATAATATAATGTACCGAAATATCGATGTGTAAAATATCTTTAACCCAACCAAGACCCAGTAATACAATAGATATTAAGTGTAAACTGAGTAAAATATAGCGGTTCATAAGCTTGCATTTATCTTAAAAATGAGGAAATTTACAACTTTCTGAAATTATCCATTTTTAATTCTCAATTTTTAATTGTCATTCCCTATCTTTGCAGCCCAAAAAATAGATTTTCATGGCTAATCACGCAGCAACCAAAAAAGATGTAAGACAAAGTACCAAGCGTAACGAACGTAACCGTTATTATGGCAAAACAACACGTAACGCAATTCGTGATTTAAAAGCAAGCGAAAAAGCGGCTGCTACAGAAGCTTTT
Source organism: Chitinophagaceae bacterium (assembly GCA_031360765.1). Taxonomy (GTDB): domain Bacteria; phylum Bacteroidota; class Bacteroidia; order Chitinophagales; family Chitinophagaceae; genus Ferruginibacter. Next base: position 2,308 of record JANMBZ010000070.1, on the reverse strand, counting down.
CCTAAAGTTGCTTCTATGATTGATAAATTAGCGAAGCGTGGTACCATCCATAAAAACAAAGCTGCCAATTTAAAGAGCAAGCTAGCCAAAAGAGTGAACGCACAGGCAAAGTAATACTTAGATTTAAATAATATTAAAAGCCCGTCAAATATAATGTTGACGGGCTTTTTGTTGATAATTATATAAATTTTTGCGGGTAACAAATATGTAAATTTGTTGTACGATTTTAATAATATATATGACTAAAAAAATAACAGCGTTTTTTGCCTTTTTATTATCTGCTGCAATAACTTTTTCGCAAACAAACCCTGCAGCACAGGTTTTGCCATTCAATTTAAACAGCCAAACCGGCAGCACTTTGCCAGCCGGGGTTGCAGTTCATCGTTTTGGTACCACATCCGGTGCGGTGCCTACAACCAGAACATTACTACCAGGCAATGGAGATCTTCCATATACCGCTACTGCAAATTCAGGTGGCTGGAAAGATGAAGGCGCAAACGGATTAAGTATTTTAGCTTCAAGTTCACAATCTGCCGGGGCTTTAATAGTAGCCATTAATACAACAGGGCAAACCAATATCAGTGCTCAATGGAATGCCATTTTAATTTTGCAGCAGGCCTCGTGGGACAATAATATTGCTTTGCAGTACCGCCTGGGAACTACAGGAAATTTTACAGATATAGGTACCATATCAACCTTTAGCACTGCCGGGCAGATTGCAGGATACACACAAACATATACGGAAACATTACCTGTAGCTGCCGAGAACCAACCGGTTGTTCAGGTAAGATGGATTTACTGGGCAACTGCAGGTGGCTCAGGCTCAAGAGACCGTATTGCTTTGGATGAAATAAGTATTGGAGGTGCAAGCCCTGTATGTGTTGAACCAACCAATCAGCCAACCGGTTTAAATTTAACGCCTACCATAAATTCAGTTTCGGGAAGTTTTACAGCCGCCTCACCTGCCGTTGATGGGTATTTAGTTGTACGAAGTTTATCATCTTCCTTAACCATAAACCCTGCTGATGGCACCACTTATACAAACGGGCAAACATTGGGCAATGGTACCATTGTAACATCGGGAGCATCCACCACTTTTACAGATAATGGTTTAAGTTCAAACACACTTTATTACTATTTTGTTTTTGCATACAACAGTATTTCCTGCACCGGTGCACCCAATTATTTAACCGTAAACCCGCTTACAAATTCTGTTACAACTTTATCTGCACCAGCCTGTACTACACCTGCTGCCCCTCCAACAAATCTGGTATTAACGCCCGGCCCAACAACCATCGCCGGCAGTTTTACCGCAGAACCAACTGCCAACAGGTATTTAGTAGTTTACAGCCAAAATAATACTTTAGGATTTACACCAGCAAATGGTACTACTTATACAGCTGGCCAGGTAATTGGGGCCGACAAAATTGTAAGCTATGGTAGTACAACAACTTTTACAGCTACCGGCTTAAACAGCCTTACAACATATTATATTTTTGTTTTTGCTGCTAATGGAAGCTGCACCGGCGAACCATTTTATAATACAGGCAGTCTTAACGGATCTGCAACTACAACCAATAGCGGCATTCCCGCAGGTTATTACGATGCTGCAGCAGGATTAAATTGTGGCCCGCTGAAAACCGCTTTACGTAATATTATTACCACCGGACAAATTGCTTTAACCTATTCAACAATTGATAATGTAGAAATACCTGTTGTTGATACTATCCGCAGCGATGATGCTTTACGCTCAATCATCTGGGATGTTTACTCAAATAATAATGCAGGGCCCGAGCCTTTTGAATTTAATTCATCCCAAAACCCAAGCGGTGGTTTTTGTGGCGGCACAACTGGTGGTACCGAGGGTGTTTGCTGGAATAAAGAACACACATTTCCCAGGAGTTGGTTTAAACTTGGTGGCACATCTTACCAGCAACCAACCGAAGCAGATCTTTTTGTTGTACGTGCAACCGACTCTAAAATAAATGGTAACCGGGGTAATATTCCTTACTCAACAACCGGTTCGCCCACTTACCAGTTTCCAACTCCAGGTGCTTTCCCCGGTTATCCAATGCCGCCCAACCCGGTGCTGGATAAAATAGGTCCATCGAATTATGTTGGTGTTACCGCTGCATCTGCTTTTGAACCACCCAATGCTGTAAAAGGAGATTTGGCCCGTGGCTATTTTTATATTTTAACAAGATATCAAAACGAATTACCGAACTGGGTTTCGTTAAATGGTGCAACCAGCATCAGTGTGGTGGCAGATGGAACAACCAATGGAGGTTTGTATCCATCATTCCAATTA
>JANMBZ010000065.1:0-2759 GCA_031360765.1 Chitinophagaceae bacterium | reverse complement strand
TTTGGTGAAGTTGCAGGCCATGCAGGGTTGTTCAGCAATGCATACGATCTGGCGATGATCATGCAGATGCTGTTGAACGGTGGAACCATTAACGGCAAAAGATATTTACAGGAAGAAACCATCAATCTTTTTACTGCATACCATAGTACCGGTAGCAGGCGTGGTTATGGTTTTGATAAACCCGAAAAAGATAACCGTACCCGTCCGGATCCTTATCCAAGTTTATCAGCATCGCCGCAAACCTTTGGCCACACCGGTTATACGGGTACCTGTGTATGGGCCGATCCAAAATACGATATGCTTTTTGTTTTTTTAAGCACCCGCGTTAATCCGCTTGGCGGCGAAAACACAAAACTTCTTAAAATGAGTGTGCGTAGTAACATACAGGAGGCGGTTTACAGGGCGATGGGCTTGTAGATTTATTTACATTACAACGTGGTGTATAATTCCCCAAAAAAAAACTGGTTGCAAAACAAAATTTACATTTATTATTGTTTTGAAATTTGTGGAAATATTTTTTTCCAGAGTATTGAGCAGGTAATTACAACTGCAATAAAACCTAACGATAAAACGATGGGTATTTTGTAAACATCCACCAGCAGCATTTTACAGCCTATAAATACCAGGATAATAGCCAAACCATACCGGAGATAAGGGAATTTTGCAATTACTCCTTCCAACGCAAAGTATAATGACCTCAACCCAAGGATAGCAAATACATTTGATGTGTAAACAATAAAAGTATTGTTGGTGATTGCAAATATAGCAGGGATAGAATCTACAGCAAAAATCAAATCTGTAAATTCTATTGATAATAAACAAAGAAATAATGGAGTTGCCAATCTTTTCCCATTGCTGATAACAAAGAAGTTTTTTCCATGATATTCATTTGTAACCCTGCCTTTTTTTATAAACCAGCGAACCAAAGGATTGTCTTCGGGATGCATATTTGCAGCAGATTTTTTAAACATTTTATATCCTGTAAAAACAAGAAAGATTCCGAATAGATAAATGATCCAATGAAATTTTTCAATAAGTACTGCACCCAAGGCTATAAAAACAGCCCTCATTATTAATGCACCAAAAATACCCCAGAATAAAACCCGGTGCTGATACTGTTCTGGAACTTTAAAAAAAGAAAAAAGCAGAATGAACACAAAAATGTTATCAACACTAAGTGATTTCTCAATCAGATAACCTGTTAAAAATTCAACAGCCGGCTTTTCACCCATACTGTAATAAATCCAGCCATTAAAAATTAATGCCAATGTAATCCATATTAAAGACCAGATTATGGCTTCCCTAAAAGATACTTTTTTAGCCTGGCGGTGAAATACACCCAGGTCAATTGCAAGCATCAGTAATACAAAAGCATTAAAAATTATCCATGGCCAGATACCGTTCATAATTTTATCATTTAGAGGGTTAGCTTAAAAATTCTTTACCAATATTATGTAAGGTCTAATCCTTTAATTCATAATCACCTGTTATTTTCTGTTTTGGTTTATGCTTTAATTCAATAAATGCACCCACAACTAAAAAGTCTCTGCCTGTTTCATCATTAATTTTAAAGTCAAACTGATGTAAGTATCCAAGTTGAAAGGAAAATTGTGGCGATAGTTTGTAATTAAGTGAAACCAATAGCCTGTTTCTTTCAAAATATGGTTCTCTATTGGTAAAAAAAAGTTCGTTACTGGCACTTAGCAGAAAAGGGGAGCTACCATTTTTCTCTTTTCCAAACGGAAGACTGGCTCCCAGCCTGTACCTGTATCGGTTTCGGTATCCGTTTGTAGTAAATCTAAACTCGGCTCGGTAACGCTGTTCAATTTTAAAACTACCGATAGATTGAGTTAATATAAGCTGAGGCCAGATCCTGAATTCATTATTATTTTTTGGTAATTTAAAATTTCCGCCTTCTTTATATGTAACATAATTTCCTAAGCCTAATGAAAGTTTAACACCGTTATTTATTTTATAATTAACACCGCCTTTATATTCGTAGTAATGAAAGCCATTATAAAATTGTAAAGATCTTAACTGGGCTTCGCCAAATACACTCCATCGATTGTCAATACTATATTTAAGGTTAACTATATTCCAGCTACCCACTCCAGTATATTGGCTAAAACCGGTATATCCATTAATATTCAATATAAGTGTAACCAGAATTAGTTTCCTTTTTGCTGACGTAATTACAAAAAAGGGTCGCTTCATGTGAATTAATTTTATACAACAATATATTTTTAGGTTAAAGTAATACCAGCAACCAATACAAATCACCGGGTATTTTATCCTATGTTTAATCAAAAAGATCACTCAGAAAACTACCTTTTCTTTTGTTGTGGTTTTTGTTATAATCTTTATTATGGTCAAATGGCCAGCCTTTAGGATTAAAATTGTCATCTTGTTTTTCTTTCGCCGATTCCTGTTGATTACTGTTTAGAGATGACTCAACTAAAACTGATTTTTCGATTATTTTATCAAGTTCCCCTCTGTCTAACCATACACCACGGCACTTTGGGCAATAATCAATTTCAATTCCTTGTCTTTCTGACATGACTAAAATTTCTTCGCAATTTGGGCATTTCATTTTTTTAAATTTTAAAGGTTAAACTAATTATTGGTTTAATAAACCCGCAGCCCAAAGCATGCTGCTTTCAGTTTTAAAATATTTTGCCTTCAGTTCCTGTAATTTTTGCAATGCCTCAAGTGTTTTATTTTCACGGGCATTAATTAAAAACAAAGAACTTTCTCCGGCC
>JANMBZ010000074.1:0-9575 GCA_031360765.1 Chitinophagaceae bacterium | reverse complement strand
GATATTGGATTTTAAACGGGGCTGAATTTCTATTCAGGCCCCTTTTTATTTTTAGTCATTAGGCGGTGAGTCCTGTTCTATAGGTGGCTCACCGCCTAATGACTGCCTAAAATATCGTATCAATATTGCAGCTTTTGCCTTTCCCACAACAGCTGCTAATTCCTCAGGCGACTTTGTCTTAATATTTTTAACCGATTTAAATTGTTTCAACAATAAATCAGCAGTTGCCTCGCCAATGCCCTTAACCTGTTCCAGTTCATTTACAAAGGTTCCCTTGCTGCGTAGGTTTCGGTGATAAGTTATCCCGTGATTATGCACCTCATCTCTAATTCTGCGGATGAGTTTAAGGCTCTCACTATCCCACGGTAGTTTAAGCGATTCTGTATCTCCCGGGAAAAATATTTCCTCTTCATTTTTTGCCAACCCTACAACAGATGTTGTGCCGGGTAATTTTAATGCAGTTACACTTTCCATAGCGGCACTTAACTGCCCTTTACCACCATCAATAATTATTAATTGTGGAAGGGGCTGTTGCTCATCCAGTAGTCTTTTGTAACGGCGGTAAACAACCTCAGCCATACTGGCAAAGTCGTTAATGCCAATTACTGTTTTAACTTTATAACGCCTGTATTCCGCTCTGCTGGGCTCCCCGTTTTTAAAACATACCATGGCCGATACCGGGTAACTTCCCTGGAAGTTTGAATTATCAAAACACTCTATATGCAGTGGAACTGCTGGTAATTTCAGGTCAGTTTTAAGCTGCTCTAAAACTTTTATCTTTTCGCCGGTAGTTTTACTTTCCAGATTAAGCATTTTTCTTTTTTTCAGTTCTTCCCTGAAATGGTTCACATTTTTTTCAGAAAGATCCAATAGTTTTTTCTTATCACCACCCTTTGGTATGGTAACCTTAATATCCTGCTCTGGAAAATCAATCAGGATGGGTACAATTATCTCAGATGAGATGCTGTTAAAATCTGCCCTTATCTGTGCAACAGCAAAAGCAAGCACTTCGGCAGCAGTTTCCTCAAGTTGTTTTTCGAGTGTGATGGTTTTTGTTTGCACAATTGTGCCGGCATTTACAGCCAGGTAATTTACGTAGGCGATATTGCCATCTTCTAAAATAGAAAAAACATCAACAGATCCCATACGGTTATTTACCACTGTTGACCGTACCTGGTAATTATTAAGATGATCAATTTTATTTTTTATGATAGCTGCCTTTTCAAACTGCAAGTTGGTTACCTGCTCCAGCATTTCTTTTTTAAAATGTTGAATTACCGGCGAAAGATTACCTTTTAAAATGTTAACGAGTTGTTGCAGGTCTTCATTATAATTCTCCGCGGTTTGCAAACCTTCGCAAGGCCCTTTACAATTGCCTAAATGATACTCAAGGCAAACTTTGAATTTGCCTTTTTTAATATTACTTTCCGTAAGGTTAAGCTTGCAGGTACGCAACAAAATGGTTTGCTTAATAAAGTCAAGCAGTTCCCTTACTTTTTCTACGGATGTGTAGGGGCCTAAATATTGTGAGCCATCTTTAATTTTTCTTCTGGTAAAAAAAACACGGGGAAAACGCTCGTTTTTAATAACAATGTAAGGATAGCTTTTATCATCTTTTAAATTGATATTAAAACGCGGCTGAAATTCTTTTATTAAAGTATTCTCCAGTAAAAATGCATCTTGCTCGTTATTTACAATGGTAAACTCTATATGATGAATGCGCTTTACAAGTTCGTGTGTTTTATAGTTGGTAAACGTTTTAGAAAAATAAGAACTGACTCTTTTACGGAGATGTTTTGCTTTGCCAACATACAACAATTCGTTAGCTGCATCATAATATTTATAAATACCCGGTAAAATGGGAATTGTGGAAGCAATGGACGAAAATTCTTGTTGTGTCATTTTATTTTAAAAATCCCAGGTAAGTTTTTCTTCTTTCTCCACTTTCATTTCACCCTTTTCATCGGTTACAATTGTAGTGGTTTTACACCATTGCCCATTTACCCACGTTAGCTGTAATGTTTTGGTTTTATCTAATTCTTTAACCATGTAGATACGCTTAACCTTATTGGTTTTTGGGTTAACATACACATCCCAGTGTTTCAGTTTCATCGTATCTGGTAATGCTCCAGTGGCATCGTACGTAAAAGTAACTGCATCAAGCGATTGATCTAAAAAACTCTTTTCAGTAAATAGCACCGTTAAATTTGCAGAATCTATTTCCGGGTTTAAAAATCCGGCAACAACACTATCCAGCTCTTCAATTTTTACCCAAACAGAATCAGTTTTACCATTTATAGTGGTGAATTTTTGTGGATTGATGCCACTTTTTTTAATGTTGTAAATCTCACCTTTAATATAGTCTGTTACCGGAAAAAATTTTTGAGTTAAACTACTATCTTTTCCTGATGCCTGATCAACAGATTTTGGGGTGGTTTTGCAGGAATACATAAAAAAACTACAGGTAATAAGGTAAATTACAATCTTCATTTTTCAAATTTAAAAGGAAAGGCTGGTATTGCAAAACCCCTATTTAAGAAGTTTATTACAGCTTGTATCAGATAAAATAAAAGGCAGCAATGCGATCATGTATTGCTGTGCAAAATTTAAATTACAGTTAAATTAAAAACCTTTGGTTAGGCCAAACTTTAAGCCAACTGCATAAGGCTTTTCAATCAATGCCACCGTTCTTTTATAGGTTGAGCTTACCTGGTAGCGAACCTGCGGGCCAACCTGTAAATTGTAAGTGCCTACTTTAAAATTCATGTAGGTTTCAAAACCCAGGTTTAAATTCCAGCTTCTGATAGATGAAGGCTCTGATATATAGTTTTTTAAATCTGAAGAAATGATATGTGCATTACCACCAAAAACATACGATGGTTGAACCGAGGCACCAGCAAACCAATCTACCTTATTTTTGCTTGAAAGTTTGTAGGCAAACCCAACCGGTAAAGCTATCTGGTAAGTTGTGTTATGCAATGTTACAGGCGTTGAAGCTGCAACAGAATTATATGCATTAGATGTTGTTGAAACCCTTGTTGAAGAATACGAAAGACCCGAAGTGGGATCATTTAATAAAATATTGGTTAGTATCGGATGATTATTTTTTTCGGCATCTATATTATAGTTGGTATAGTTAAATTGTAAACCAGCTTTTAACTGTAATTTTTTTGCCAAAGTATAATTTAATCCAAACCCAGCTTCCAATCCAATACCAGGCTTTTGGCTGATCCTTTTATTAATATCTCCCTCTGCAAATGGTGTTGAAGACCATTTTGTTTTGGTAGTTAGCTTGCGGTAATTTACTGCCGGTGTAATATAAACCTGATACCCTAAGCGACCTTTCCATTTTTTTGTGGAAGGTTTGTTTTGCAAAGCATAGTTTTCAATCCATGCTTTTTCCTCGTTTGTAGGTAAGCCGTTGCTAGCAAGGGGTTTTGTTACCATTGAATTTTTTAAATCTGTAACAGTTGCTTTATTTAAAACAGCTTCAGAAGCTTGAGCTTTTATTTCAGTAGCGTTAATACCTGCGGTTTTAATTGAGTTAACATCAATTTTAATTTCATCATTACTGATTGGGGTATTTTTTGAATCTGGCCTGATAACACTAGTTTTATTCTTTTTACTGTAAACAGCAACATCAGTAAAAATTTTATTAGATTTTATATATTCATCAACACTATGGATTATATCCTGGCCGGTAGCTGGCACAACGGCATCTGCCATTGGTGTTACATCCGTTTCGATAATTGCAGATAAATAAACCGGCCTGTTACTTTTAACAATAGTATAGTTATAAAAATCGGTTTCATTAGTTATTACATCATCAAAGGCATTGTTGTAAGTAGTTACAGGAGTTTGCGTAAGCGGGTAATATTGCGTAACGGAAATTTTACGGGTTGCTTTTTTAGTAATGTTAACTTCATTGTTTTTTTCATAAACAGGCTGGTTAAATGTATTGCTATTTATGGGGCTGGTTATTGAATTTTTACCGGTATTTAAATAGCCGATAAACATTAATGAGCCTATTAAAAATAAACTTATAACAACAGAAGGCCACCTGCGGCCGGGATGCAGATTATTATAAATGCTGTGCCAAACCCGCTTAGAAGGATACATGCTGAATTGATCTGCTTTTTCTTTAAGCATCAACTCAAAATCATCTTCATAAAATTCATTCTCAATCATTGTATAAAAACATAATAGTAATTGGTAATTCCAAAGTATAAATTGCTTTACGTTATTTAAACCCGGTTAAACTGCACCTAAGAAATTTGTTTTTTTCTTTGGTTTCTGAATTATTTTTTTTCTGATCAGTATCTCTTCCAGCATTGATTTTGCCCTGGTGTACTGGCTTCGGCTTGTACTTTCTTCAATATCCAGCATAAAAGCAATTTCTTTGTGAGAGTATCCTTCAATGGCATACAGGTTTAAAACTGTTTTGTAACCCAGCGGTAAAGCCCTTATACATTCTACAACCTGCTTTGCCTGCATGATGGATGGTATCATTTCTTCCCTGATATGGATACTATGAGCATTGGCGATATCTATACTATCTGAAAACTTTTTATTTTTCTTTAAAATGTTGATACAGGTATGCACTACAATACGCCTGATCCAACCTTCCAGTGCACCTTCATTACGGTATTGGTGCATTTGCGAAAACACTTTTATAAAACCCTCCTGCAACATATCCTCTGCATCCTCACGGTTTTTTGCAAAACGGTAGCACACGCCCAACATCCGTGGGCTAAACCGGTTGTATAATGCCTCTTGTGCAGTGGCATTATTCCGAAGGCATCCGCTAAGCATAAGCTCTTCCGTCATATGTGTGCTTGATTTCCCTATAAATATAGACAAATTACCGGTAAATTATGCTGCATCTACGTTAAAAAACATCCGGCTATTGCCGGAATGTTTTTTAACGTAAAGTGAATTTGAAATGGGAGATGATTACTTATTACTTTTAAAGAGATTATCATGTTAACTATTACCAATTTGCCCTTAAGCCAACCAGAAAGTTTCTGCCTGCCGATGAAAAGCCGGAAGCAAAAGTGCGGTAGTTTCTGTCGAGAATATTATCTATGCCAACTTGTACCTGTAGATTTTTTAAAACCTGTACACTTCCTTTCCAGTTAAGAATCATCCAGGCTGGCATACCATCTGCCGTGGCATACTGGGCATTATCTTCGCCATCTGCATTGTATTCGTCCAGCCGTTTCCAGCCATTATACAAGATATTAACCTCTGTGTTAAAAATTTTATGTTGATAGTTAATGCTTGTTTTGCCCATCAATGGTGCAATATGATCTAAAGGTTTGCTTGATACGCTTCTGTTTACCAATGCGTAAGTTCCATTTGCCTGTTTTTGATAAACGGATGAAGTTTTAGATGCATCGGTTTTAAAACTGCCTTTGGTGTAGGATAAAGTACTGCTGAAAACAAGGCCTTTATAAATATCAGCAGCAATATTAAAAGTAAAGCCATATAGGTTTGCCTTATTCACATTCTGGCTGGCTAAAACCTGACTTTTTACACCATTAAAAACAATAGAATCCTGCCCATTTAATTTATAGGGAGCTTTTAAAATGGCGTTTCTAAAAAGAGTGTAAAAGCCAGTTAGTTCAACGGTTACTTTGCTGGCAAAGCGTTGTGCAATAGTTAAATCAAAATTATAGGTGTACTCAGGTTTAAGATTGGCATTTGGTACTACCACTTGTTTTGCTGCTGTACTCGATTCAAACACTTTTGAAAGATCATCTATATTGGGTGCTCTGAAGCCGGAAGAAATAGATGTTTTTATGATAGTGCTTTTTGCCGGAGTGTACACCAGTCCTATGTTTCCGGTAACTGCAAAATTATTCTGCTTTACAGCAGTATCGGGTAAATTAAAAAACGAATTATCGTTTATATTGCTTTGCAGATTTATAAATTGAAATCGGATACCATCATTTAAAACCAGTTTTTTATTTTTAAATTTATAAAGATGCTGGGCAAAAATGCCAAAATTATTCATCTTGTTTTTACCATCGGGATAACGGGTGGCTAATTTCGTAACTGCACCGGTTGTTAAATTCGTTCTGGTAGCGGTTGATTTTACATCGTTAAGTTGAGCATCTGCACCAAAAGTAAGTTCGTTGTTTCCAATATCTTTTCTGGCACTGATGGTAATACCAAAAACTTTTACTTTTTCAACCTGGCTGTCAAACCTGTCGTAACGCCTGTATTCCCTGGTTTGCCTGCTTTCTTCAATATCCTGGTAGCTGATATTGGCTTTTAACGCATCAACAAAACCCAGTTTGATTGCATTTAATTCGTAAGCGCCCATTATTCTTTTTTGTGGCCCGTAATACCACTCAGCAAAACGAAGTGTGGTACCAATTGAACCACCAAAATTCCTAATATCCTGCAGCCTGTCGTAGCGGGGTACATCGCTGCTGTTTGATAATTGAAAATTTAATGTGTGGGAAATATGATCATTTTGTTTAAATAATAATTTTTGGATAATGTCCCATTGTTTGTATCCAGAAAATTTTTGTACCCGGTCATCAACGTTTTTCAAAACTGTATCTACCCCGTTTATGCTGCCAACATAGCTACTTCTTTTTCCAAAACCTGGATATTTCGAAAGGTAATTGTTTCCCATTTTCATATCGTCAAAATCGCTGTAATTGTACGATTGAAACCAGGCAAATTTTTTGCCACCCAAACTCACATCTGCATGTATTGTTTTTTCATTATTAACGCTGCTGTACCTTGTAAATGCGGTACCGGTAATCAGGATTTTTTTATCTCCTGATAATACAGGTGATTTGGTAATGAGATGTACAATCCCGCCCAAAGCATCGCTTCCGTAAATGGTTGATGACGGGCCATACATAACTTCTACTCGACTCAGCGCATTCTGATCACTGGTAATTACATTTTGTAAATGGCCGCTGCGGTAAATGGCATTATTCATTCTAACACCATCTATTACCAATAACACACGGCTTGCTTCAAACCCCCTTAAAACCGGGCTGCTACCACCTTGCTGACTTTTTTGCACAAATATTTTTCCGGTGTTTATCAATAAATCGCCGGTGTTTTGTGCATTGGTTTGCGCAATGGTTGCTGCGTTTATAACATCTATCTTTTGTGCAATATTCTTTTTCTTTTCTACAAAATTACTGGCAGAAATTACAACTTCATCCAGGCTGATTTCTTTTAAAGTTGTATCTTTTTTATTATTTTTTTGCTGTGCAAATCCGCCGTAAGTAATAAATATAAAACTGAATGATATAAATATCTTTTTCATAAAAATTAATTTAATAAATAAATAATCCCCACCATGCAATTTGCATAGTGAAGCAGAACTTTTTGATCTGCTAAAATTTAAAAAAGATATTTATTAACAGGGGGGATGTATAAGTGGGCTAATTGGTGCAGCAGTAATCATTTCAGTATAGGAGTAATATTGCTGTGTAATAAACTTCCAGCAGCTTTCATGGCAAGTAATTGCCTGCTGATTGGTATATGTAGCCGAAAATAAAAATTTGATTGTTGATTGATTGAGCGGACTTGTTGAATTATTTTTTTGCTGCTCAGTATTCTTAAGATGGTTTACAATTCTGTCTTCTTTGTGATCAAAAAAACCGGTAAGCTCCAGCGTTTGGCCAACTTTTTTTATTGATTCAACATCAAACAATCTGCCATTAATTAATACTTCTTTTTCATCCTGAACCCATAAAATTTTTTCTGCAGTAATTACAATAGTTTGTAAACGCTCTTTTTCAAAACGCTCCTGACGCTGAAGTTGCAGTACTTTTTGGTTTACAAACAAACACACACTCAAAACCAGCGGTAATGCCACTAAAAGCAGTAATCCCAAGGCAGTGAGTTGTTTTTTTACAGTCAGCATGTTTATTCTCAAAAGAAAACGAAGTTAATCATATTTTTTTTCTAACTAAGCTGTCAGCCGGATATTTTGCTTTGATAGAATCCCGTATTGATGTTACCCAGTTTGCCAGTGTATTTTTTTGCTCTTTATTTAACTTAGATGTTTTGTGTAGCCATATGTATTCCTCCAGTGGCATTTCATCTTCTTTAACCTGCTTGTTTACTTCTTCTAATTTTATGTATTGCCGGCGAATGCTGTAAGATGCAAATTCAGAGAAATTAAGTTCTCTTTTTCCTTCCTGTATATGATCATTTAACCACCAGGCAACCGGTTGAATGGAAGCATACCATGGGTAAACTGTGTTGTTGCTGTGGCAATCGTAACAACTGGTTTTTAAAATAGTGTGCACATTTTCCGGCACGGGATAAATTTTACTGATATCATTGTCGCTGATTGCTTCGGCCTTGTTTTTTGCGGGGCGAATAAATTGAATGATAATAAAAATCAGCAATAAAATCTGGAAGGTTCTTTTTAAAATTTTCTTTACCATAAAAATTTGCATCAGTTTAGTTGGTTAAAATATTACCCGTCATTTCTTTGGGTATGGGCAAATTCATGAGCGTTAAAATGGTTGGTGCAATGTCGCCAAGCTTACCCGGATTTATATTCCCTTTCCAATTATTATCAATTAAAAAAAGTGGCACCAGGTTTAAAGTATGTGCGGTGTTGGGTGTACCATCTGCATTAATAGCATAATCGGCGTTGCCATGGTCGGCAGTTAAAAACACGGTGTAGTTATTTTGAAGTGCAGCAGTTACTACTTTTTCAACACATTGGTCAACGGTTTCTACTGCTTTAATAATTGCCGGCCAAATGCCTGTATGGCCCACCATGTCCGCGTTTGCAAAGTTGAGGCAAATGAAATCCGAAGAACGGTTATTAATCTCAACAACAATCTTATCTGTTACTTCCAAAGCACTCATTTCCGGTTGTAAATCGTAGGTGGCAACTTTGGGCGATGGTACCATAATTCTTTTTTCTCCTTCAAAAGGTATTTCTCTGCCCCCGCTAAAAAAGAAACTTACATGCGGATATTTTTCTGTTTCGGCAATGCGTATTTGCGTTTTGTTATTTTGCTGCAGTATTTCGCCCAGCGTATTTTTTAAATCATCATTTTCAAAAACCACCTGCACGTTTTTAAATGTATGATCGTACTGCGTCATGGTAGTATAATGCAGTTCCAGTTTTTTCATTTCAAACGCAGGCATATCGGTTTGGGTAAGCACTTCTGTTATTTCCCGGCAGCGGTCGGTTCTAAAGTTGAAACAAATAACAGCATCACCATTTTCTATCTTTGTATTTGCTAAGTTTTGGTTGATGATTGGTTTAATAAATTCATCGGTAACTCCTTCCTGGTAAGATCTTTCAACCGCAGCAAGCATATCATAGGTTTTATTACCAATGCCGTTTACCAGGTTGTCATAGGCCAACTTTATCCTTTCCCATCGTTTATCACGGTCCATAGCATAATACCGCCCCGTAATAGTTGCTATTTTACCAACCGTTTTATCCAGGTGGTTTTGCAGGTCGGTTAAAAAACGTAATCCGCTTTTGGGGTCCGTATCCCGGCCATCTGTAAAAGCATGTACCAATACATTTGTTAATCCTTCGGTTTTACAAAAATTGGTTATTGCTT
>JANMBZ010000214.1:0-5870 GCA_031360765.1 Chitinophagaceae bacterium | reverse complement strand
GGATATTGATGCAGTTGTAGGAACAAACCCAGATACCGGTGAAGAGATGATCCGTCACTCAGATCCAAAAGAACCATTTAGTGCTTTGGCATTTAAGATCATGACCGATCCTTTTGTAGGTCGTCTGGCGTTCTTCCGGGCATACTCTGGTCGGTTAGATGCAGGTAGTTATGTACTGAATACCCGTACAGGTAAAAAAGAGCGTATCAGCCGTATTATGCAGATGCATGCCAACAAACAAAACCCGGTTGACTTTATTGAAGCCGGTGATATTGGTGCAGCAGTTGGTTTTAAAGATATTAAAACAGGAGATACACTTTGTAATGAAGAGAATCCGATTGTATTGGAATCTATGACCTTTCCTGAACCGGTTATCTCAATCGCCATTGAGCCTAAAACTCAAGCCGACGTTGATAAAATGGGTATGGCCATTGCAAAGCTGGTAGAAGAAGATCCTACATTGCGTGTTCGTACCGATGAAGAAACCGGTCAAACGATTTTGAGTGGTATGGGTGAGTTGCACCTGGAGATTATCATTGACAGGATGAAGCGTGAGTTTAAAGTAGAAATTAACCAGGGTGCGCCAATGGTTGCTTATAAAGAAGCCTTTAGAGCAAATGTGCTGCACAGGGAAACGTATAAGAAACAAACGGGTGGTCGTGGTAAATTTGGTGATATCGCATTTGAGATAGGGCCCGCTGATGCAGAGTGGTTGAAAGAAAACCCATTAGGCGGTATGCAGTTTGTAAACGAAATTTTTGGTGGTAGTATTCCAAAAGAATTTATTGCGCCAATCATTAAAGGTTTTACAGGTAGTATGACACAGGGTGTACTTGCAGGATACCCTGTGGTAGATATGAAAGTACGTGTAATTGATGGTAGCTACCATGATGTGGATAGTGATGCGATCTCTTTTGAATTGTGTGCCAAGCAAGGTTACCGTGAAGCTGGCCGTAAGGCTAAGCCGGTTTTACTGGAACCAATTATGAAAGTAGAAGTATTAACACCAGACCAATACATGGGTGATGTTACCGGTGATTTAAACCGCCGTCGTGGTATGCTGGAAGGTATGGATAGCAAGCATGGAGTACAGGTAATTAAAGCAAAAGTTCCATTGAGCGAAATGTTTGGTTACGTTACCCAGTTGCGTTCACTATCAAGCGGCCGTGCAACTTCTACCATGGAGTTCAGTCATTATGCTCCGGCTCCAAACAATGTATCTGAAGAGATCATTGCTAAGGCAAAGGGTAAAGTGAAAATTGAAGAATAAAGAAAATAGCTTTTAGCCATAAGCTTTTAGCTGTTAGCAATAAGAAGCCCCATTCTGAAAAGGATGGGGTTTTTGTTTGGCATAATCTTGGCAGTAAAACAATGTCTTCATAAAAACACACTCATGCAAAAACTCCTTCTGGCACTACTCCTTATTATTACTCTCCCCACTTATGCCCAGCGAAATAATCTGAATAAAGATCACGAAAACTTTTTTCGCATTGGTGCAAAGGGAGGTGTTAATATGAATAAGATAAATGGTAAATCTTACAAAGAAGGATTCAATTTTAATTTTCAAGCAGGTGTTTTTTTGCAATTCAATTTCAGTGATAGGTTTGGTTTACAGCCAGAGGTAAATTTTGTACAAACCTCATCTGAATTCAGCAACGATGCCAATGATATTTATTATGATCTGTTTTTAGGCGGTAGCCAGAAAAAATCGAAACTGAATTTTTTGGAAGTGCCTTTGTTGCTTAATATAAATGTGGGGCCGAGTAAAAGAGTAAAATTGCAACTCGGTCCGGCTTATGGGGGCCTGCTTAAACAAACTGTTGATAGCCTTAAAAACAAGGGAGATATTTATAAGAACGGCGAATGGGCTGCTATTGGAGGTTTATGGATTCAATTGCCATTTGTAAATTTAGGCGCCAGGTATAAATTGGGTTTAACCGATTTGAATGGCATTGATAACCGGCAAAGCTGGAAGAGCCAGAGTATTCAGGTGTTTGTGGGGATTACGTTTTAGTGGTTGAGGTTGAGGTTGAGGTTGAGGTTGAGTAAAATTGCGTTGCAAAATATGTTATCTTTTAATACAGTTGGTTTTATAAAGTCTGTATCGTATTTTGTTTTCATAATCAAGCACTATGCAAAACATACGATTAGAAAACATGTTGTTGATTGATATTGAAACAGTATCGGAACACCCAACCTTTAATGATCTGAATGACGATTGGAAACATTTGTGGGAAGAAAAAGTACACAGACAATTACCAGAAAATATTACGGCAGAACAATTTTATCCGCAACGTGCTGCGGTGATGGCCGAGTTTTCGAAAGTGGTTTGTATTAGTGTAGGGTATTTTAAAAAAGATGGTGCAGCTATTCACCTGCGTGTAAAATCTTTTTATGGTGATGATGAAAAAATATTGTTGCAGGATTTTATTGCGGCCCTGCAAAAGATGGAAACCAATAACAACAAGTGGAGTTTTACCGGTCACAACATCAAAGAGTTTGATATTCCTTTTATATGCCGCCGGTTATTAATTAAAGGCTTGCCTATTCCTCCCTTTCTTGATTTTCAGAACATGAAGCCCTGGGAAACCAATATAATTGATACTTTTCAATATTGGCGCTTTGGCGATTACAAACATTATACATCATTAAAACTTTTGGCTGCTGCTTTAAATGTTCCATCGCCCAAAGATGATATTGATGGCAGCATGGTTGGTGATGTTTATTGGAAAGAAAAAAACCTGGAACGTATTGTTACCTATTGCCAGAAAGATGTGGTAACCACTGCGAATATTATATTAAGGTTTAGAAACCTGGATTTACTTACAGAGAATAATGTTGAAATTGTGAAATAGAATGTTTGTGAATTAAATGATTGGATTTTATGCTAAAGCAGCGTTGATGTATTTATCTAAACTATGTGTTGGGTTATTTCTTCTCATATTTCCACAGCCTGCTTTTCCCTTCTGCCATCCACTCTAAAGCGGTGGCTATTCTTTTGTTACGGGTGTCTTCTGTTTTTGCTTCGGTGATCCACGCCAGGTATTCTTTTTTGTGTGAGTAGGCAAAGTTTTCAAAAACCTGTTTTGCTTTTTTATTTTTAGCGAGTGCTTTTGTAAAATAGTCCGGCACAGTTAATTCTTTCTTTTCTTTTTCAGATGGTTTTTCTTTTGGCGGTAGCTTGATGCCTTTATCTGTAAGCTGCATAGCTTCTTTTATCCAGGCAGTAATTTTTTTATCAGGTGGCATTTCTTTCAGCGAAGTTATCCTTCCCAAATGCCCCATGGCTGTTTCTGATTTTGCATTTTCAATAAGTATGGGGTCTTTCATCAGCGATGCTTTCCAAAATCCCATTACAGCATGTTGTTTAAACGAGGCCATATGGCAAAGCATCTCGCCTTTGTAATCAAAAAAAGGCATTCCCCATTTTACTTTCTCTTCCACATCCGGACATGCTTTGTGTACCAGTTCCCGTATATGGTTTAAAATGGGTTTTGCAAAATCGGCCGATTTGGTGATATATGCATCTATCTTTTTTTCTTTTATGGCCATATTTAAATTGTAAGAAAATTAAAAGCTCATCAAATACCATTTGCCATCTTTCTTTTTCATGTTGAATGTTTCTTCCTTTGTGCCATCAGGCCCAAACAGAATATTAACCTTTGCATCATCGCCTTCAATAATTGCTTCTCCTACTACTTTACCTTTTGAAAAATATTCATTAAACATGGCCTTTAACTTTTCATCTCCATCAGAAACTTCGCAAACTTTTTTGCTATCACCATCAGGCTCCAGGGAAGCATCGCATAAGCCTTTTAATTTACTGTAATCGCCGCTTTTGGCAGCATCAAAGATCATGTTGGCAGCACCCGCTGGAGTGCTTTGAGCATCAACTGGAGTACTTTGGGCATCTGCTGTTTTACTTTGAGCATCGCCAGAACCTGATTTGCCTTTACAAGCTGAAAATACAGAAGCGACGATAAATAATGCACAAATGATTGTCTTCATAAATTTTTTTTAATTGAGTGAGTAAAATTATTAAGTAAAATAGTAAAATAACTATTTGCTTGTATGTGAATTGGGAAAAAAGATTTTCTGAATTTTTGCCAGACTGTATGATATGATAAAGAAAAAAGGCTTTCTCCAACAAGGGGAAAGCCTTTTTCTGCATATTTAAAATGGTTACTTAAAACTTTCACTCACCAGCAACTCTTTACTGCCGGCTGTATAAACATAAAATCCTTCACCGGTTTTTGCACCAAGCTTGCCTGCCAAAACCATATTGACCAACAGCGGACAAGGTGCATACTTAGGATTGCCAAAACCATCCTGCAATACTTTTAAAATACTCAGACAAACATCCAGGCCAATAAAATCGGCAAGCTGCAATGGCCCCATAGGATGTGCCATACCCAGTTTCATTACCGTATCAATTTCTTCCACACCGGCAACGCCTTCATATAAACTGTATATAGCTTCGTTAATCATGGGCATTAAAATGCGGTTGGCAATAAAACCGGGATAATCATTTACAGCGCAAGGAATTTTGCCCAGCTGTTTGCTTAGTTCAATAATGGTTTCAGTAACTTCTTTTTTGGTGGCATAGCCATTAATGATCTCCACCAGTTTCATTACCGGCACGGGGTTCATAAAGTGCATACCAATAACAAGGCCCGGCCTTTTTGTTACCGCTGCAATTTTTGTTATAGAGATAGAAGATGTGTTTGTTGCCAGGATACAACCTGTTGGTGCATGCAAATCCATCAGTTCAAAAATGGATAATTTCAGATCCACATTTTCTGTTGCAGCTTCCACCACCAACTGTGCATCTTTAACACCTGCAGCAATATCTGATGAAGTGGAAATATTTGCCAGCGTTGATTTTTTTTGATCTTCTGTAATGGCTGCTTTGGTAAGTTGCCTGTTGAGGTTTTTGTTGATGGTTACCATTGCCCTTTCTAATTGCGTTGGGTTAACATCAATCAATGTTACTTTAAAACCAGCTTGTGCAAATACATGGGCTATTCCGTTACCCATGGTTCCTGCGCCGATTACGGAGACAAAACCCCCTCCGCCCCCTGAAGGGGGAACTAAAAGAGCATTAAAATTTGTAGTGATATTCATATTTGCAAGAGTTTATTTTTAAATTTTTTACAGCCACCTAAAATAAAAACTTCTTTAAATTTAAGAAGAGCTGAATAAAGAAACAAAGTACAAGAGTGCGACGCCAATGAAGCTAAATAGAATTCCCAAAGTCTGGCTTAAAAAATCTTATGCTATAAATTAAGAACCGGTTTTAAAATTCTAACGCTGTTGCCCTAAGTTCCCCCTTCAGGGGGCGGAGGGGGTTTTACTTAAACGCATTCAACCCCGTAACATCCATTCCTGTAATGAGCAAATGAATATCATGCGTGCCTTCATAGGTGATTACACTCTCCAGGTTCATCATGTGGCGCATTACCGGGTATTCGCCTGTAATGCCCATGCCGCCCAGCATCTGGCGGGCATCCCTGCAAATATTCGTGGCTACTTCGCAGGCATTTCTTTTGGCCATACTCACTTGTTGTGGTGTTACTTTTCCTTCGTTCATCAACACACCAAGCCGCCAGTTGAGTAATTGTGCCTTGGTAATTTCGGTAACCATCTCGGCCAGTTTTTTTTGCTGCAATTGAAATCCGCCAATGGGTCTGCCAAACTGAACTCTTTCTTTTGAATAGTTTAAAGCGATATCATAACAATCCATTGCTGCACCGATGGCGCCCCAGGCAATGCCGTAACGGGCCTTAGTTAAACAACCCAACGGACCCTTCAATCCTTTTACATTTGGTAAAATATTTTCTTTGGGAACTTTTACATTATCAAAAACCAAC
>JANMBZ010000213.1:0-2263 GCA_031360765.1 Chitinophagaceae bacterium | reverse complement strand
TTCATTTTTTATTAAAATATGATCGCTTGCCGGGTTGGGACTGATTGTAAAGTAATTATCGGCCTTATTTAAAATGCTGATGGTTTTTGTGTAGATAGCATCTCCGGTTTTTTGTGTTACCTTAATTCTGTAAAAACCCGTACCCGTTAAAAGATTATTATCGTAAAAGGTAAAGTTTATTTTACCTGCATTGTCAACAGCCTTTAGGGTGCCAATGCTTTCAAAAAACAAGCCTGTGGCACTTCTTTCCACTTCAAAAGAAACATAGTCAAGTGCATTATCTATTTTCCATACCAGTTTAGCAGCATTTCCTTCTTTAACTCCATCAAACGTAAGTATGTTGGTTGCCAGCACCGTAACCGGTAAAGCAACATTTTTGGTAAAAGTTCCGGTTGCTATTGTCTGGTGTTTAGAATCCATGATGATGGTAACAGGTGTAAAAGATAATTTGAAATTAATTAAGTTAGATCCTGTTGCTGTAAGCACTCCATTGTTATCGTAAAATAAAAATCCTGCCTGGTCGTAAACCACCACTGTTGTATCCTGGGTGGCAAGGCTACCTTTTATACGTACCACAACAGGCATATCAAAATGGCTTATAGCTGAACTTTGTGTTTTTTGTACCAGTTTTAAAACCATGTTTTTGCCAGAGTTATTCCACTCACATACAGCACCGGCAACTCCGCTATACCGGGCATAGCCTGTATTGTACATCCAGTTGTTGAAAAAAGTTGTAAAGTCTAAGCCAGATACTGCTTCCATGTGGCGTTTAACATCATTGGTTAAAGCGTTTTTGTATTTAAGCACCGGATCGGCCTGGTAATTTTTCAGGGCCTGAAAAAATTTGG
Source organism: Chitinophagaceae bacterium (assembly GCA_031360765.1). Taxonomy (GTDB): domain Bacteria; phylum Bacteroidota; class Bacteroidia; order Chitinophagales; family Chitinophagaceae; genus Ferruginibacter. Next base: position 1,415 of record JANMBZ010000213.1, on the reverse strand, counting down.
TGTCGCCCAGTGTCATACGCATCATGCTGATGATTAATCCGCCCCTGTCGTAAATATATACCGATGGTGAAAAAATAGTAGATATTGTTGCTGTGTCGGTTACATAGGTTGCCTGGGCATTTGCACCAATTGTAGCTGTTTTTTTTGCTGATCTCCAGGCAGAGTCTGTTGTACCAACAGATGCAGCAAGTGCGGGTGCAAATTCTAAAAGAAGAGCTTCACTAAAATCGGCAAAGCTTTCATTTACCCATATATCTCGCCAGCTGCCGCAGGTTACGCTTGCACCCCACCATTGGTGTGCCAGCTCATGGGCAAGTACATCCCAATCGCCAACTGCATTATAAACACTTGCATTTTCGCCACTAAAAGTATTGTGCTCCATACCTCCGCCAAAGCCAAAAGTATAGTTACCGTATTTTTCGTTTTTAAAAGGATAATCTCCATATAAAGAGCTGTAAACCCTCAGTGATGTTGTATCTCTGTCTAATGCAGTACGAGCTGCCGCTGTATTTGTTTCCGGAAAAATATAATTGAAACGGGGCATTTTTGTGCCGCCTATAATTACCGTATCTGCCGGGCTGGGGTATTGTACATAGTTGGCTACCGCCGTACATATCTGGTAAGTTGAAATGGGATATCTCTCTTTCCAATAAGCTGTTACACCGCTTGCTGTGGTAGTTTCTGATACTAATATACCGTTGCCGGCAGCCTTAAATCCTAAAGGGGTGCTTACTATCAAATCCATAGAATCGGCCTTATCATTTGCTATATATGATTTGCATGGCCACCAGGTAAATGAGGAATATGGTTCAGATAGCGTGTAGGTATAATTTAAGGTGGTATTGTGTTTTGTATTTAAGTACCCACTGCCAAACAAAGGTTCTACCTGGGGTACACCTTTATAAAAAACAGATACAGAGTCTAAAGTTCCTGCTGTTGGTATTACAGGGATTGTAAGTTGTAAAAGATCGGTTGGTCTTGATATTTTTCCTGCAGCCAGTTTAACTCCATGATAATAAACGGAATCGCAAGCTAGTGGTGTACCAAAATCAAAATTAATAACCGTAAAATTTGCCACATTTGTAGTAAAGTAAGTTGTTATCTTACCTTTTATATATTTTCCGGCTGCTCCACCGCCTAATGTATCGGGATTGATACGCAACTCAAGCCGGTAATACTTAACATCGTAATCAATACCTGTTTGTGCTACAAGGGATTCGTTACCGCCATTGCCCGATGAAAATTTAGCTTCAAGAAATTTGTAATGAGCTACTTTAAAAGGGCTGATAGAGTTGTCTGGCTGAGGGGTTTCATTAATAGTTTGTGCCTCAGTTTTGCAAAAGCTCAATAAGAATACTAATGCAGTTAAATACATGAATTTGGGTCGTAGAATAGTGCTCATGCAAAAGCCGGTT
>JANMBZ010000179.1:0-2003 GCA_031360765.1 Chitinophagaceae bacterium | reverse complement strand
AACTCATTACTCCTTATATGGTGGCACACAGGAGTTGCTTGAAAAGCTTTTGCCACCGCTGGGCATTGAAGTTATCATAACCGATCTGAGAGATCTGGATAAAGCAGCCAAAGCCCTGGATGCAGATGATAGCATAAAAATGCTTTACCTGGAAACCCCCGCCAACCCTACCATACAGTGTGTTGATATAGATGAATTAACCCGGCTGGCAAAAACCAAAAATTTAATAGTTGCAGTTGATAATACTTTTGCAACTCCTTATTTGCAGCAGCCATTTAAATACGGGGTTGATTATGTAATGCACAGCACTACCAAATTTTTAAATGGTCATGGTACTGCCATTGGCGGCGTATTGCTTGGTAAAGATATTGAGCTCGTGAATGGTCATATTACCAAAGTACACCGGCTCCTTGGCGGCAACAGCAATGCCTTTGATGCTTTTTTATTAACGCAGGGCATGAAGACTCTGGAAGTTCGGATGGAGCGCCATTGCCACAATGCTATGGAAGTTGCAGGATTTTTAGAACAACATCCCGCTATCAACAAAGTAAATTACCTCGGGCTTCCATCTCACCCCGACTTTAATACCGCAGCAAAACAAATGCGGCACCCCGGTGCCATGTTGAGTTTTGAAATGAAGGAAGGGCTGGAAGCAGGCAAAAAATTTATTGATAAACTGCAGATGTGCATACGTGCTGTATCACTCGGCACCTGCGATACACTGCTCTCACACCCGGCAAGCATGACGCATTACAGCGTACCTAAAGAAAAACGTGAACAGTATGGCATTACCGATGGCCTGATACGCATGAGTGTGGGTATTGAAAACGTACAGGATATAATTATGGATCTGCAGCAAGCATTATCATAAAATGAGTAACTCAAATAAAATTTACCTGGCATTATTGTATTTCGTTTTATCAACCGCTATCACCTGGTGGTTTGTTGCTGTGTGTCCTTTGTACACTGGTTTACAGCAAAAATTATTATCAACCGGTATTGCGGGTGCGAAATGGGGTTTGCAGATTGTTGCAGCTTATTTTTTTCTCTCACAAAAAAAGTGGGACTTCCTTAAAAACATGGGAGCCACCTGCATGATTGGTTCTGTTATTTTATTGCCTTATGCAATTGCTGCAACAGTAAGCAACGTAAACGGCGCCACTTTTTTTGTTGGCTCTTTACTAATTGCGGTTGCCGTAATGATTATTTCATATTTTTTAAACGTGCAAAAACTTGGCTTGCAAAAAAAATGGTTTTGGGGTTGGATATTTTGCCTGGCCATTGCCATCACACTTCAACTTACCGTGGTATTTTCGGTAATAAAATTTTAGCCTATGTCAATTTTAATAAGAAAAGCCGTTAAAGAAGATTGCGCCAGCATGATGGAACTTATACAAGAACTGGCGGTGTATGAAAAAGAGCCCGATGCAGTGACGGTAACTTTCGATCATTTTGTGGAGAGTGGTTTTGGTAAAAGCCCAGTCTGGCAAGCATTTGTAGCAACAACTCCGCTTTCATCTACGCAATTTCCTCCCCCTTCGGGGGAGATAGAGGGGGCTGGGGCCAGGGGTGAGGTTGTGGGCTTTGCATTGTGCTACATACGTTACAGCACCTGGAAGGGCCAGCGCCTGTACCTGGAAGATTTTTTAGTATCAGAAAAAATGCGTGGCAAAGGAATTGGCAAATTATTGTTTGATACATTGATAGAAGAATGTAAAGCAAAAAAATACAGCGGCCTTGTTTGGCAGGTATTGGATTGGAATGAACCGGCGATAAATTTTTATAAAAAGTATCCGGAGGTTAGTATTGATAGCGGTTGGTTGAATTGTATGATCAACTTTTAAAAGTTCAACGTTTAGGTAGCAATTGGTGTTAATTATGTTTATCTTGTTAGAAACCCTACACTAAAAATTAACTAAATGGTAAAAATCTACTCCCCTAAAATCTTATTAGCCTTTTTTATTTCTTTCCTGTTTGCTACTTCCTTATTCATAAGCTGCGAA
>JANMBZ010000087.1:0-2404 GCA_031360765.1 Chitinophagaceae bacterium | reverse complement strand
GGTTGTTACTTCTTCATTGGGTACGATGGTTCCTTTTTTTGTAACATAATCTTCGCCACGCTGCAGGTTTTCGTAAAAGGCAGCCGGTATTTCATAAATTTTCACCCTTTCTGCATCCAGCCTCCGTGGATTTTTTTTCTGCCTAAACAAAAAGCCCCAGCAATCAATCCGGTGTTTTACTTTAAAACATTCCACCGTCATTTTATTGCCATCAACAATCAACCCATCATTTGGTAAAGGATGAAAATGCAGTGTATAGCAAAGTTGTGTAGATGCAAAATCTAAATGAAGTTTTATCAACTGCTCCAATGGTGCTGGTGCATGCAAATGCAGGTCCTGTGTGCGGTTCAGCAGGCTCATACTGGTGAGTAAACCTATCAAACCAAAATAATGATCTCCATGTAAATGCGAAATAAAAATGTGATTTATTTTGCTGCGTTTTATTTTGTATTTGCTAAACTGCATTTGCGTTCCTTCGCCACAATCAATTAAAAAGCTTTCGTCCAGCGTTTGTAAAACCTGGGCAGTGGGGTTCCGGTCAAAGGCCGGTATGGCAGAGTTGTTACCAAGTATAGTTATCGCCAGCAAGTTATTTGGTTTGTTGTTTATAGTTTGTGGTTTATAGTTAAAGACCTCAATGGATGTTGAAATGCTGCTTAACCACAAACAATCCACCGGATCCTGCGGACAAACTACAAACCACAAATCTTTTTTTTTAATCCTCCTTCAAAAATTCTCTTTCTATTTCTTCCATCTGCAAAATATCCCAGGCCTCACTTTCGGATGGTGTTACGTTCATAAATTCTAAAAGTTCTTTTTGTTCCAATACTTTTATCACAGCTTTATGCAGTCCGCAGATAACAAAGGAGCAATTGTTTTCATAAAACTGCTGTTGAAGAGAAGCAATATTTTCGGCTATGGATTCATCAACAGTTTGCACCCCATCCATTTTTAAAATAACATGCGGTATGTCTTTTTGCAGGTATGCAAGCAACATTTTGTTCAGTTCATCTGTCATATTAACAGATAAATGCGCAACTTCCGGCGTAATAACAGTAAATTTTTCTTTGGTATCTATTTTGACATTCATAAAACATTCAGGGTTATCTAAGTCGTTCTTTGTAAAGTAAAGTAAATTTCATCAGCCGAAAATCAAAACGAAATAATTTTTTTATTGGTTATTGGTATGTTAAGAAGCTTCACACCAAATATTTTAATCAGTAACTTCAGCAAGGTTTATTTTTTAAACATATTAACATTTACAGTTTTCGGCCAACCATTTCCTTGAAATAATCGTTATTATTGTACAAGCTAAATTCAATATAAAATGGATAATAATTTTTCAGCGCAGGTAAAAGAGATCATCTCCTACAGTCGGGAGGAAGCATTAAGATTGGGAAACGACTTTATTGGAACAGAGCATTTGGTATTGGGTTTAATTCGTGATGGCGAAAACACAGCCATCAAAATATTAAGATCACTTAATATTGACCTGTCTGAACTAAGAAAAGAAATTGAAATTGCGGTAAAAGATAAAACGGGAAAAAACATCGCCAATATCAACTCACTTCCCCTAACCAAACAGGCCGAAAAAGTAATTCGCATTACTGTTTTGGAAGCCAAGGCACAAAAAAGTGCATTGGTTGAAAGTGAACACCTGATGCTTTCTATCTTAAAAAATAAAGAGAATATTGCCACCCAAATTTTAAACCAGTTTGATGTGGATTACGATGTTTTTAAAAATGAGTTGGGTTTTGTAACCAGCAATCCACCATCGGCCGAATTTAGTGATGAGGGCGAAGATGATTTTGATGAAGAAAGAAAACAATACGGTGGTGGCGGTCAAAAAGCGCAACGCCCCGGAGCCGCCAATCAACCCAAAACAAAAACACCGGTACTTGATAATTTTGGACGAGATATAACAAGACTTGCAGAGAATGGATCGCTTGATCCCATCGTAGGTCGTGAAATAGAAATTGAACGAGTATCACAGATATTATCTCGCCGCAAAAAAAATAATCCCATTTTAATTGGTGAGCCTGGTGTGGGTAAAACCGCTATAGTAGAGGGTTTGGCGCTTCGCATTGTTCAAAGAAAAGTTTCCCGTGTATTGTTTGATAAAAGAGTGGTGAGTCTGGATTTGGCAGCATTGGTAGCCGGTACAAAATACCGTGGCCAGTTTGAGGAGCGTATGAAAGCAATCATGAATGAACTTGAAAAAAACCGCGATGTAATTTTATTTATTGATGAAATACATACCATTGTTGGTGCAGGTGGTGCCAGCGGTTCTTTAGATGCCAGCAATATTTTTAAGCCAGCTCTTGCACGAGGCGAATTACAATGCATTGGTGCCTCTACATTGGATGAGTATCGCATGCACCATCTTTTTCAATGTGCATGCGAT
>JANMBZ010000071.1:0-18446 GCA_031360765.1 Chitinophagaceae bacterium | reverse complement strand
GCTGAGAAGAGAAAAAGGCAGTTCTGAAAAACTGATTACTTATGTAACCGACCGTGCCGGCCATGATTTGCGCTATGCCATTGATGCTACCAAATTAAAAGATGAATTAAACTGGTTACCATCTTTACAGTTTGAAGAAGGAATTTCTAAAACCATAGATTGGTACCTGAATAATAAGGAGTGGTTAAGTCACGTTACCAGCGGAGATTATCAAAAATATTATAACGATCAATACCATAAATAGTAACTGCATGAAAGGAATAATATTGGCAGGCGGCTCAGGCACCAGGCTCTATCCTATTACCAAAGGCATAAGCAAACAACTGATGCCAGTTTATGATAAACCGATGATTTATTATCCGCTGAGTACTTTAATGCTGGCTGGTATAAAGGATGTTTTGGTAATTACAACACCCGAAGATCAGGATCAGTTTAAAAGATTGCTGGGCGATGGAAGCCAGTGGGGCTGCGCCATTGAATATGAAAAGCAGGAAGTACCAAATGGCTTGGCACAGGCATTTGTAATAGGCGAAAAATTTATCGGCAGCGATAGTGTAGCATTGGTTTTAGGCGATAATATTTTTTACGGCAGCGGGTTTAGTAAACTGTTGCAGCAAAGTATAAATCCGGATGGTGCCGTAATTTTTGCTTACCCAGTAAGCGATCCTGAGCGGTATGGTGTTGTTGAATTTGATGCCAATAAAAACGCTATCAGTATTGAAGAAAAACCAACAGCGCCTAAAAGTAATTATGCAGTACCTGGTTTATATTTTTATGATAATAACGTGGTTGAAATTGCAAAAAATATTGCTCCAAGCCCAAGAGGCGAATATGAAATTACCACAGTGAATGATCATTATCTGCAGCAAAAAAAATTAAAAGTTGCGGTGCTCGATCGGGGCTTTGCATGGCTGGATACAGGTACTTTTGAAAGTCTGGGCGATGCCGCAGAATATGTACGGGTAATAGAAAAAAGACAAGGCCTAAAAATTGGTTGCCCCGAAGAGATTGCCTGGCGTATGGGTTTTATTACTAAAGATGATTTATTAAAACAAGCCAAAGAACTCGAAAAAAGTGGCTATGGCGAATATTTAAAAAAGATAGCGAATTAAAGTTTAAAAAGTTTAGTGATTGTGTAATGTTGAATCAGGCCTCCTAAACCCCTAAACTCTAAAAATCTAAACCAATAAAAAAATTCAACATGAATTACTACGTACATCCAAGTTCCATCATTGATGATAACTGTATCATTGGCGAAGGAACAAAAATCTGGCATTTCTCACACGTAATGTCGGGTGCTGTAATTGGCAATAATTGCAATCTTGGGCAAAATGTGGTGGTATCTCCCAAAGTAACATTAGGGAACAATGTAAGGGTACAAAATAATGTAAGCATTTACGAAGGGGTTATTTGTGAGGATGATGTATTTCTGGGTCCGAGTGCTGTACTTACAAACGTAATAAATCCACGCAGTGCGGTAAGCCGCAAAACCGAGTACAAAACTACTTTGATAAAAAAAGGTGCCAGTATTGGTGCCAATGCAACCATAGTGTGCGGCCATACTATTGGTGAGTATGCATTTATTGGTGCCGGTGCCGTGGTAACCAAAGATGTACCAGCTTATGCTTTAATTGTTGGTAATCCCGGCCGACAAGCCGGGTGGATGAGCGAATATGGCCAAAAATTACAATTTGATGCCACAGGTAATGCAACCTGTAGCGAAAGTGGCAAATCTTATCAGCTTATAAACAATAAAGTGAGTCCTAAGTAGTTGAAAATCAATAAAAAATAGAAGAATTTATTATAAATAGTTTTTTAGCTTCATTACAGGCTCAGATATTTTCTCTTATTTCTACAACTTTTTTACAAAAAATTGCGTCTTGGGCTTGTTAGCAATTCAAAAACATGCTAATTTTGAGTAGTTTTATTACTCAATCTTAATGATAGAAGCACTCATTTCCTCAAAAACACGTATCAAATTACTGCTTAAGTTTTTTTTAAACAGCAGTAACAGGGCCTATTTGCGTGGGTTAGAGGAGGAGTTTGGCGAAAGCACCAACGCCATCAGGCTTGAGTTAAATAAGCTTGAAAAAGCAGGCATGGTTAGCAGTGATGTACAGGGCAACAAAAAATATTTTACAGCCAATGTTAAGCATCCGTTGTTTTTCGATCTTAACAGCATCATCAGAAAATATGTTGGTATTGATACCATTATTGAAAATGTGATAAACCAACTGGGAGAAGTAGAAAGGGTTTATTTATCGGGGGAGTTTGCAAAAGGCCGAGATAACAATGTGATAGATCTGGAACTGGTAGGCACGGTAAATACCAATTACCTCGCCGATCTTATTCAAAAAGCTGAGCCTTTGGTGAAGCGTAAAATAAGGTATGTAATTTATTCAGCAGAAGAATTTGCAGCACTAAAAGAAACAAAAAACATTAATGAAAAACTGCTCATCTGGAGCAGGTAATCCTGATTAAAAAACACAACGTGAAAAATTTTGTATTAGTAGGCGCAGGTGGTTACATAGCACCCAGGCACATGAAAGCCATAAAAGATACCGGCAATAATTTACTGGCTGCTATTGATAAACACGATTCTGTAGGGATATTGGATAGCTATTTTCCAGATGCAGATTTTTTTACAGAGTTTGAACGGTTCGACAGGCACGTAGAAAAACTGAAAAGGCAAGGCACTAAAATTGATTACGTAAGCGTGTGCAGTCCTAATTACCTGCATGATGCACATATACGTTTTGGACTAAGAATTGGGGCTGATGTTATTTGCGAAAAACCGGTTGTGCTAAACCCCTGGAATATTGAGGCTTTAATGGAAATTGAAAAAGAAACAGGCGGCCATGTGTTTACCATCTTGCAATTGCGCCTGCACCCGGCTATCATTGCATTAAAAGAAAAAATTGCAGCAGCGCCGGCAGATAAAAAGTACACAGTTAACCTACAATACATAACATCCCGTGGGCATTGGTACCATACCAGCTGGAAAGGCGATATAGAAAAAAGCGGCGGTATTGCAACAAATATTGGAGTGCATTTTTTTGATATGCTCATCTGGATATTTGGAGATGTAAAGTTAAATACCGTTAAAGAACACACAACACAAACCGCTTCGGGAGAATTGGAATTGCAAAATGCAAATATAAACTGGATGCTCAGCATTGATGCAAATACATTGCCTGATGAAGCAAAAGCCGCAGGCAAAAGAACATTCAGAACATTAACTATAGATGGAGATAGTTTTGAATTCAGCGATGGATTTACTGAATTGCATACCAAAAGTTACCAGCAAATATTAAACGGAAATGGATTTCCGATAAGTGAAACTTTAAAAGCAATTGAAGTTGTTCACGCCATAAGAAATTTTAAAATTTAATTAAAAGAAAATGGATCTTAATAATTCAAAATGCCTTGTAATTGGAGGTGCTGGTTTTATTGGCAGTTTCGTGGTAACAGAACTGCTAAAAGAAAATGTAGCCGAAGTAATTGTTTACGACAACTTTGCCCGTGGTAAAAAAGAATATCTTACTGATGCATTAAAAGATAAACGCTGCAGCATTTATCCCGTTGGCGGCGATATTCGTGAAACAGATATTTTGAATGATGCTATGAAAGGAGTTGATTTTGTTTTTTGCCTTGCTGCCATGTGGCTGCTGCATTGCAAAGATTATCCCCGTACTGCTTTTGATGTAAATATTGCCGGCACTTTTAATGTGCTGGAGGCTTGTGTAAAAAATAATGTAAAAAAATTAGTGTGGTCTTCATCCGCTTCTGTTTATGGGGATGCGGTTGAATTACCGATGACAGAAAATCATCCATACAATAATAAAAATTTTTACGGCGCAACCAAAATAGCCGGCGAAGCCTTGGCAACAGCTTTTAACGACCGCTATGGCTTGCAGGTAATAGGCTTACGTTATATGAATGTATATGGTCCTCACCAGGATCAAACAGCGGCATACACGGGTGTAATACCCATTATGCTTAATAAAATTGATGCCAACGAAGCACCAACTATTAATGGTGATGGCTCGCAGGCTTATGATTTTATTTATGTAGAAGATGTGGCAAAATGTAATGTAAAGGCGATGCAGGCTGATACGCCTTTTGGTTTTTACAATGTGGGTACCGAAGTGCAAACCTCTATTAAGGAACTGTGCGACACTATACTGCGTTTAAAAAACAGTGCATTAAAAGTTACTTACAAACCTTACAGCGAAGATGATGCCAGGGCATTGGTACAAAACCGCATTGGCAGCCGGGAGAAAGCAGAGAAAGAACTGGGTTTTAAATACAATTACTCGCTGGAGGAAGGGCTGAATAAATTAATTGAATGGCGGGTAAAAAATAAAGAGATATAAATGTGCGGCATAACAGGAATATTTAATTTTAATAAAGAACCGGTTTCGGCCCCATCTTTAAAAGCAATGACAGATGCCATTGCACACAGGGGGCCCGATGGAGAAGGAGTTTTTGTTGATGAATACCTGGGCCTTGGCCACAGAAGACTGTCTATACTTGATATTTCTTCAAATGGAGCTCAGCCCATGCTATCGGGTAATGGCGACTGGGTAATTGTTTTTAACGGATGTATTTATAATTTCCCCGCACTAAAAACAGAGTTACAATCAAAAGGTCATCAATTTAAATCTACCAGCGATACGGAAGTAATTGCAGAAGGATTGGCTGAATACGGCCCATCATTTTTTGAAAGGTTAGATGGTATGTTTGCTGTTGCTGCCTGGCATAAAACAAAAAAAGAACTGTGGTTAAGCCGCGATAGATTTGGTGTAAAGCCTTTGTATTATTTTCAAAGCGGTTCTGTGTTTTTATTTGCATCAGAAATAAAAGCCTTTATGCAGCATCCGGCTTTTAAGGTAGAGCTTAACCCGGTTGCGCTAAACGAATATTTTACTTTTCAGAATTTATTTGCATATCATACTTTGTTTAAAGGCGTAACCATGTTGCCTCCGGCAAATACAATTAAAATCAGTGTTGATGAACCCGATTTCAGGCATCACTCCTGGTGGGATTATAATTTTACCGAACCGGATAATACCATGAGCGCAGAAGATGCAAGCAGCGAAACCGAAAGGCTGTTAACCAATGCTGTTAAGCGGCAAATGGTTGCCGATGTTCCGGTGGGTAGTTATTTAAGCGGCGGTATGGATAGTGGTTCTTTAAGTGTATTGGCCAGCAAACATGTTGACAGAATGTACACTTTTACCGCAGGCTTTGAAATGAGTGAAGTACTGGGCACCGAAATAGGTTTTGACGAAAGAGTAGATGCAGAGTTAACGGCAAACTTTATTAAGTCTGAGCATTATGAACAGGTAATTAATGCAGGCGATATACGCTGGAGTTTACCAAGAGTTGTATGGCATTTAGAAGATCTTAGGGTTGGTATGAGTTATCCCAATTATTACATCAGCCGGCTGGCCAGCAAGTTTGTAAAAGTTTGTTTGCAGGGCACTGGTGGCGATGAATTGTATGGTGGTTACCCATGGCGTTATTACCGCGTTTTTAAATCGTTGGATGCTCCGGAATTTTTTGATAATTATTATGGTTTTTGGCAAAGGTTGGTTGCCGATCAAGATAAGCCCGCCTTGTTTCAGCCGCATATACAGGCGCAGATGGACTTTAATGCACCACGCAAAGTTTTTGAAAGGGTTTTTACTTTCAATAAAAATTTAAAATACACTTCTCCTGAGGAGCACATTCAAAACAGCTTATACTTCGAGATAAAAACATTTTTGCCAGGCCTGTTACTTGTGGGCGATAAATTAGCCATGGCAAACGGGTTAGAAGAGCGGTTCCCTTTTCTGGATAATGAGCTGGTGAATTTTGCACAAAAAATTCCGGTTAAATACAAACTGGCCAACCTGGAAAACATGAAACGCATTGATGAAAATCTTGCTGGCAATAAACACAAACTGTTTCAGCAGTATGATGATGGTAAAAATGTGCTGCGTAATGCCATGAGCCACATTCTTCCTGAAAAAATTGTAAACCGAAAAAAACAGGGCTTTAGTGCGCCAGACGAAAGCTGGTACCGTGGCGAAAATGCACAGTACGTAAAAGAATTATTATTGGGTAAAAATATCGCCAGTGCCGAATTTATTAACCCGGATTATATAAGAAAGATAGTTGATGAACATTGTAACAAAGGCGTTAACCACCGTTTGCTGTTATGGAGTTTTATGAATTTTGAATGGTGGTGCAGATTGTTTTTAAACAACGAAAAAATTTAACATGCGGATATTGATAACTGGTGCAGGCGGCCTTATTGGCTCACATCTTATTCCATTGCTGGAAAAAGATCATGAATTGTTTACCGTTTCCAGCAAACACAGCGTCAGTAATAATATCAGTATAGATTTTTCAAAAGATTGGTCAGCAGATATATTGCCTGCCGGCATTGAAGCAATTATTCATCTTGCACAAAGCGAAGATTTCAGAGATTTCCCCGGTAAGGCAAAAGCGGTTTTTTATACCAATACAGTAAGCACTTTAAACCTGGCCGACTTTGCAGTAAAAACCGGTGTAAAAAAATTCATCTACGCTTCATCTGCCGGTATTTACGGTAACAGTGATGATGCTTTTACCGAGCAGCAGGATATTGTTTATAAAAAAGAAATGGGTTTTTACCTGGGCACCAAACATTGCAGCGAAGTTATACTTACCAATTACGCTTCGTTGTTTGATGTACAGCAACTGAGGTTCTTTTTCGTGTATGGAAAAGGACAGCGAAAAGATATGTTGATACCAAGGCTGGTAAACAATGTGCAGGAAGGCAATGCAATAACACTTTCGGGTAAAAACGGAATTAAAATAAACCCCTTACATGCCTCCGATGCAGCCAATGCAATTAAGGCGGCACTTCATTTGCAAGGCAGTCATATCATAAATGCAGGCGGAGCAGAAGTGTTGAGCTTAAGAGAAATTTGTGAAACAATTGGTACGGTAACCGGTAAAATTCCTCAGTTTAATATAGAAGAAAAAGTGCCCAATCATTTAACAGGTAATATTGATGCCATGAATGATTTGCTGGTTGCGCCGGCAGTAAAATTTTCGGAAGGAATTAAAACATTGATATAATTTTTAGAGATGACAGATAATAATACAGCGAAAAGTTTTAGCGATAAGTGGCATAAAAATGCAGGACTTGCTTTTGATAATACACTTAATCCCGAGTCAGATATTTTTAAGTGGATAACTCAGCGTAATGGTTTTGCAAACGGAGAAGCACTTAAACAATATCTAAAAACAAAAAAAAGAATTTTAGATGCCGGATGCGGCAATGGCAGGGTTACCGCTTTGCTTCGTACCCATTCAAACCCCGATACTACAGAAGTTGTAGGTATTGATTTAACCGCAGCAGATGTTGCAGCAAAAAATCTGGAAGGATATAAAAATGTAAATTTTTATACCAAAAATCTGCAGGATGATTTAAGTGAACTTGGTAAGTTTGATTATATCTATTGCCAGGAAGTTTTGCATCATACAGGCAATGCACGTAAAGGTTTTGATAACCTGGTGCAGTTATTGGAAAAAGACGGAGAGATAGCCATTTATGTTTACAAACAAAAAGCACCTGCCCGGGAATTTGTAGATGATTATGTACGGGAAAAAATTGCAGGCATGGATTACGAAACAGCCATGGCTCAATGCAATCAAATTACAGAGTTAGGCAAAGCATTGTCTGACCAGAATATTAAGTTGCAGATTCCGGCGGTTGATGTGTTACAGATTCCGGCAGGCGAATATGATCTGCAGCGTTTTATTTATCATTTTTTTGCTAAGATATTCTGGAACAATGAATTCAATTTTAAAGATAATGCAGTAATTAATTACGATTGGTATCATCCGCAGGATTGTACCCGGCATACTATTGAGGAAGTGAGGGAGTGGTTTACACAAAACGGGTTAACCATAACACATGAGTTTGTAGATTTTTACGGCATTACTGTTAATGGAAAATTATAAATGAATATACTTTTTGCACCTCAAAATATTGCTTCAATGCCTGCTATTACAGTAGAGTCGTTGAATAAAATTAAAGGAATAAAAGCCAGGTATATATCAACCTATCAGCACAAGTATATAAGCGATAATACAGGGTTGATAAAAATTGAGTTTCCACTTCAGTATAAAACTTTTAAAGAATCTCCATTTATAAATATTACTTACAGGGTATTGTATAATTTTTGGTTCAGGCCGGTAAGGTTTTTAAAACTATGCAGGTGGATAATGTGGGCAGATGTAGTACACTGGAACTGGGATAGTATGTATACAAATAACCTTGACCTGAGGCTGGTAAAGTTTTTCAGAAAAAAAAGATTTATTGAATGGGTGGGCAGCGAAATGAGAATTCCTGAAATTACCATGTTGGAGAGTAAATGGTATAAAGCTATGTTCAATAATGGATACGAGTATAGTAAAGTTGAAAGTAAGGATCAATCTTACAAATTACAGGAAAAATTTGCCAGGTATAATTTTGTGCCGGTTCTTGTTCCCGAAATGCATTTATTTTTAAAACCTGGCCTTTTTAATCAGGCTTTTATGATACAATACCGCATATTTCAAAAAGATAAATTTCCGCAAACATTTTTTCCCAAGGTTAATAATGATAAGATTATTATTGTTCATTCCCCTTCAGCAAAATATGCTAAAGGCTCAAACTACATTATTGCTGTTGTTGAAGAATTGAAAAAGGAATATCCGGTTGAATTTATTTTATTGCACAATGTGCCAAGGCCAACGGTTATTGAAACTATGAAAAGCTGCGATATTTTTATTGATCAGATTATTTTGGGGAGCTATGCAGCAGCCGCTATAGAAGCGATGAGTTTAGGAAAACCAACAGTGGCTTTTATTATGCCTGCTGTTTACAAAAACGGAACTCCTGAAAGTTGCCCCGTGGTAAATGCAAACCCGGATACTTTAAAAGAAAAGCTTACTTTATTGATAAAAGATCCTGAATTGAGAAATTCAATAGGGATAAAGAGCAGGCAGTTTGTTGAAGAAACACATGACGCAGACAAAATAGCCCTTCAGTTATTAGGTATTTATAATGGCGAACATAAATCTTCAGATATAAATAATGCTTAAACAACTTAAACAATTAGGAAGTGACTCATTGATCTACGGATTATCTGGTATTGTTACCAGGATGATCGGTATTTTTTTGATACCTATTTACACAAGATTGTTTGTGCCAAAAGATTATGGTGTTATCAACCTTATTAATACCACATTTTTTTTATTAGGCTTGTTGGTTGTTTGTGCATTAGATACTGCAACCGGCCGGTGGTTTTATGATAGTAAAGAAACAGAAGATCATAAAAAAACTTTTGGCAGTTGGATTTGGTTTCAATTTGCACTTTCTGTAATAATTGCGGTATTGGTAATTATACTGAGCCCTTACCTGGTAAATACATTTTTTAAAGAAGATGGCAAACCCATTTATTTTATTTTGCCTGCTATTACATTGGTAACAAATATGCTGCCCGCCATAATTAGTAACTGGTACAGGGTTCATCGCCGGCCGGTTGCCACTGTTATATTCTCAGTTTCGCAAACCATTGTTACCATCGGGCTATCTGTTTTATTTGTAATTATTTTACGCTGGCATATTACCGGGGTGTTTGCTGCACTAACTATTTCTTCTGCATTATTCAGCTTAGTTGCATTGCAGCAAATGCATGGCTGGTTAAGTTTTAAATATTTTGAAAAAATACGTTTAAAATTAATGCTGAAATATGCAATCCCTTTTATACCGGCAGCCATTGCCTACTGGTTACTCAACAGTACCGATTCTTATTTTTTGGCTTTTTTTAAAGATAAGGCCGAAGTGGGTTTGTTTGGTATTGGCGCAAGCCTGGCAGCAGGTATGGCTTTGTTTACCGGTGCCTTTCAACAGGCGTGGGGGCCGTTTGCATTTTCAATAATGAACGATGATAATGCCAAAGAAGTATATGCCAATGTGTTTTTATTGTTTGGCTACATCATGGGTTTACTGGCCGCTTTGCTTATGCTTTTTGCGCCTGAAGTTTTAATGCTGCTTACTGCGCCTGCTTATTATGCATCTGCATGGGTAGCAGGCATTTTGGGATACAACCTGGTGCTGATAGGCTTTACATATATTGCCAGCATTGGTATTTCAATTGCAAAAGTTACGGCACCTTATGGGTATGCCATGCTTTTTGCAACCATACTAACCATCATTTTAGATATCATCCTTATCCCAAAATATGGCAAAGAAGGTTCTGCAATTGCAACTGTTGCGGCGCAATTAATTGTACCTGCTTTTCTTTTTTACAAAGGGCAAAAAGTTTATTATATTCCTTACCGGTATGCCGAAGTTTTAATAGCAATGGCTGGTATGGCACTTGTTGTTGTGCTGGTAAGGTTTATTAGTTTCGATAGTCTGGCTTTTCAAATAGCAGCAAAAATTTTAACTGCTTTGTTGTTGTTTGGTTTTGTTATTGTAGCCAATAAGGCAAAATTACAAATGGTTTTATCGGGATTTAAAAACAAAAAAAATATTTCAGTATAAAAGAAATAAAAAATAATGTGTGGCATAGCGGGCATAATAGATTTAGATAAAAAAAACATTTTCATTAAGCGATTAAAGGAGATGACAGATATTATTGCCCATCGTGGTCCGGATGGCGAGGGCCACTGGATTAGCGATAACGGAAATGTTGCGCTGGGCCACAGGCGCCTCTCCATAATTGATTTAAGTCACGGGGCAGATCAGCCCATGCATTACCTTAACAGGTATAGCATGGTTTTTAATGGAGAAATTTATAATTACCTGGAACTTAAAGAAACACTTTTAAAACAGGGATATACATTTACCACAGCAAGCGATACAGAAGTTTTACTGGCATTGTATGATAGAGATAAAGAAAAATGTTTGCAGTTGCTTGATGGCATGTTTTCGTTTGTAATTTATGATGAAAAAGAAAATGAAATTTTTGCAGCACGGGATCGCTTTGGCGAAAAACCTTTCTTTTATAATTACGTTCCCGGAAAACATTTTTTATTTGGCAGCGAAATGAAATGCCTTTGGGAGGCCGGCATAAAAAAAGAGGTGAGTAACCGGATGCTGTATAATTATTTAGCCAACAATGCACCCGAAAACCCAAACGACCTTAGCGAAACTTTTTACGAAAACTGCACCAGGTTACCACATAGCCACTATCTTAAATTATCGGTGGCAACTTGCAGCCTTTCAATAAAACAGTATTATAATATTGATTGGAAAAATACCAATTATGACATTACTGTTGACCAGGCCAAAGAAAAATTTCACGAATTATTTTATACATCCGTAAAGCACAGGTTGCGTAGCGATGTTACTGTTGGCAGCAGTTTAAGCGGTGGGCTCGATAGTAGCCTGGTTGTTACTGTAATTGATGCTTTAAAAAAAGGCAGCGGTCAGCAACAAAATACTTTCTCAGCAGTTTTTCCCGGCTTTAAAAAAGATGAGCGCCGGTATATGGATATGGTAATTGCCAAAACAAATGTGCAACCGCATTTTATAACACCTGGTGATGAAGGCCTGATAGCATCTATAAACAAATTAAGCTGGCACCAGGAGGAACCTTATGGCAGTGCCAGTATTTATGTACAGTATTGCATTATGCAACTGGCAAAAGAAAATAATGTTACTGTTCTGCTGGATGGCCAGGGCGCAGATGAAGTATTGGCGGGCTATCATGGTTATTATCCCGAATATTTTAAAGAGCTTAAAAGAAGCAGCAAAAAATTATATCATAAAGAAGCAGATGCTTACAGAGATATGCATGCCGGCAGCGATATTAATGTGGATTTGATTGGTTCTAAAGCCAACCGTTTAAAATATGCCATCGGTAATCAATTGCCTGGTATTCGCAAATGGTATCATAAAATGAAGTACCCGGCAACAGCTTTTTTGCACAATGATTTTACAAATACTTACGCTAACGAATTATTTAAGCCGCAGGAAATTTTTGCAAGCCTGAATGAAAGATTGTATCATAGTACTTTTAAACATGGGCTGCAGGAATTGTTGCGTTATGCCGATAGAAACAGCATGGCACATAGCAGAGAAGTGCGGTTGCCCTTTCTATACCATGAGCTGGTAGAGTTTTTGCTAACTTTACCGCCTGAAATGAAAATTAATAATGCCTGGACAAAGTGGATTATGCGACAGGCTTTTGAAGAAGAACTACCACCTGAAATTTGCTGGCGAAAAGATAAGATTGGTTATGAACCACCTCAAAAAAACTGGATGGATAAAGGGGTGATGGCTGATGTGATAAATGAAGGAAGAAGTAAGCTTATCAATATGGGTTTATTGTCAGATGCAAAGCCGGTGGGACTCTCAGAAATTGAAATAATATCCCGTAACTGGAAAATATTGATGACTACAGAAATGCTTTCATAAAACTAAACGCATGCAAAAGGTATTATTATATTTTCCCTTGGAGTTGAAGGATAATGAAAATTCGGGCATTGCAAAGAAATGCCTGGGTATTGTTGATGCGTTTAAACAGCAGTACCAAACAGATGTGTTTACTGATGCTTATGGAAAAATAAATTTTAATGGAAGGCTTATAAAAGATTACAATAGATCCGGTTTAAAAAGCAGGTTGTACAATTATAACGATATTATTTTTGGCCAGTTTAATAAGATCAGCAAAGAGCTTAGTGAAAATAAATATGATGTACTTTATTTCCGGTTTCATTATTTTCTTTCCTGGGGCATGATAAATTTTTTTAAAAAAATAAAAAAATACAATCCATCTGCAAAAATTTTTCTTGAGCTGCCAACCTATCCTTTTAAATCAGAAAAAGGCAAAAGCCTGGCTGAGCGGTTCCGGTATTCGCTCAACAGTTTTTTAATTCCATACCTTAAGCGATATGTTGATAATATCGTAACCTTTGCCCAACTGCCATCAATCTGGAATATTCCGGCAATAACAATAAGTAACGGCTATTACGATCCGGCCTTGCAGCAGATAATTGCAAATACAACCAATCAGTTAGCGATGGTTCCTGCCAATGAATTTCACATGGCAATGGTAGCCCGGTTTACAACAGGGCATGCGCCAGATACTGTAATAAAATCTTTAAAGGAATATTATGATACAAAACCTGATAAGAATGTTTTTGTGCACATGATAGGTTACGATGGCGCCCTGGGTTTATGTAAATCACTCACAAAAGAATATGCACTGGAGGATAAGGTGATATATTATGGTGAATGTAAAACAGATAAAATTGTAAACGTTTTAAGCAAAGTGCATGTTTGTATTGGTACATTGGGTATGAGCAGAAAAAATATTACTATTGATTCTTCTCTCAAAAGCAGGGAGTACGCATTTATGGGTATGCCAATGATATTGCGTACTACAGATCTGGATATGTTACCATCTCTCTTTTTTGTAAAATATTTTCCTGAGCCTGAATCTCTTTTAGATATTCACGAGATAATAAAATTTTATACAGATCTAAAAAATACACACCCAGATTATCAAAAAAAAATACAACAATTTGCACAGGAAAATTTAACCTGGGTAAAAAAAATACAGCCTGTTTTTGATAAAATAGAAAACAGTCAGCTAAAAAATTAATTAATCGTTCATGAATATTTTTAAAAGAATATGGACCAAGATTGTTGTTGTTTTAAACAGGCAGTATTACAAAAGCAATCTTAAAAAATTCGGAAGAAATTCTTATATCATCAGGCCCTTAAAAATGGCCGGACATGAATATATTACTGTACATGAAAATGTAATTATAGCGCATTATTCATGGCTGATGGCAATTCCTTTAAATAAAGAAAAAGGCTGCCGGTTGGAGATTGGTAAAGGTAGCAACATTGGGCACTACAACCATATCTGTGCAACTGAGTCTGTTATTATTGAAGATGATGTGCTAACCGCAGATAAAGTTTACATCAGCGATAACCTGCACACTTACGAGGATATAAACGTGCCCATAAGATTACAGCCAATAAAGCAAATTGCAACCGTAGTAATAGGAAGCGGAAGCTGGCTTGGCGAAAGCGCCTGTGTTATTGGTGCAAAAATCGGCAAAAATTGTGTGGTGGGTTCCAATGCTGTTGTAACTAAAGATGTACCAGATTATTGTGTGGTAGTGGGAGCACCTGCAAAAATTATAAAGCGTTATTGTTTACAAACCCGGCAGTGGAAAAAAACAACTGCCGATGGAAAATTTATTGATTAGTATGAAAATTTTAATAACAGGCGGGGCAGGATTTATAGGTTCAAACCTGGCACTTGGGTTAATAAATAAAAATCACGAGGTTGTGGTGCTCGATAATTTGTCACAACAAATTCATGGTGATGATGCTGCAACAACCTCTCCCTTATACAAAAGTATTATTGGTAAAGTGCATTTTATTAAAGGCGATGTAACCGTAAAAACAGATTGGGAAAAAGCCTTGCCTGGTGTTGATGTAATTGTGCACCTTGCTGCTGAAACCGGCACCGGCCAGTCTATGTACGAGATAAACCGCTACAGCAAGGTAAATATTGGTGGCACTGCCATCATGCTGGATATGCTGGCAAATGATAAAACACAACAAGTAAAAAAAGTTATCATTGCATCCTCCCGTTCCATTTATGGCGAAGGCAAATATTTTTCCGAAGAGATGGGTATTGTATATCCCGGCCACCGTGCTGCCGAAGATATGAATAGTAAAAATTTTGAAGTTACATATCCTGGCTGCAGTAAACCTTTAACTTTAATGGCAACAGATGAAGAATCCAAAATTCATCCATCATCAGTTTACGGTATCACCAAACAAAATCAGGAGCAGATGGTGCTTTGTGTTTGTAAGTCTATCGGTATTGATGCAGTGGCTTTCCGCTACCAGAATGTTTACGGGCCAGGGCAGTCATTAACAAATCCTTACACAGGCATACTCTCAATTTTCTCAAACCTTATAAAAAATAATAAGCCCATAAATATTTTTGAAGATGGAAAAGAGAGCCGGGATTTTGTTTTTATAAGCGATGTGGTTGATGCAACTATATTGGGTATAGATAACAAAGAAGCTGCACACCAGATTTTTAATGTTGGTTACGGTGAGACTACAGATGTAATGATGGTAGCCAGCACTTTGTTAAAAAAATATCAAAAGGAAGTACCGCTGCATATTACCGGTAATTATAGAATTGGTGATATCAGGCATAATTATGCTGATCTTTCTAAAATAAAAAATGTACTGGGGTTTGTACCAAAAATTAATTTTGAAACGGGCATTACTGCATTTGCCGCCTGGGTTAACGGGCAGGATATACAGGAAAGTAAATTTGAAGATTCGCTTTTGGAAATGAAAGCAAAAGGGTTGTTTAAATAATCAACAGTTTATTGAGGTATGAAAAAAGTATTTGTAGTTGGACCTTTATTTTATGGATATAGCAGAAGTGTGGCAAGCGCATTTGAAAAGGAAGGCTTTACAGTAGATGTATATGACGACTGGAAAGAAGGTACTATTGAGACTTTAAGCGAAAAGCTAACTTATAATATAACAAAAAATAAAGAAACTTTTTTTAAAAAGAAGTACGAAAAATATGACGCTAAAATTAAAAATCAATATAACGCATGTAAACCCGATATGGTCTTTATAATACGAGGTGCTGTATTAACAAGAGAGACATTATTGTTTATGAAAAAATCGAAACTGGTATTGTGGATGATGGATTCGGTTTTTACAGTGAAAAGTACGCTTGAAAATATTGATTTGTACGACCATGTTTTTTTGTTTGAAAAGGAAGATATGCCTGTTTTAAAAGAACAAAAAAATGTACAAGCACATTTTTTGCCACTGGCATTGGATGAAACTGTTTATTATCCAATTCCATCTTCCGACAAACCCATTGATATTTTGTTTGTAGGAAACCTGTATGAGAAAAGACAAGTGTTGCTGAATAAGATTATTGAACAATTTCCCGATAGAAATATTAAAATTTACGGCGACTATTTTTCCAAACTGAGAAATGTAAAACGTTACCTGTTTAGAAAAGATAAAAAATATTACACCAATTCTAAAGTTACACCTGATGAATTAAATGTATTATACAGTAAAACAAAAATTTGCTTAAACATACACCACAGTCAATCGGTGTATGGCGTAAACCAGCGTTTTTTTGAAGTTTGTGGTTCTAAAGTATTACAGGTTTGCGATAGGCACGGCTTTATTACTGATAATTTTAAAAACAAAGAAGTGCTTATTTATGATACCGCTCAGCAGCTTTTAGATATTATTAATGATGTGCTAAGTAATTATGATAGTTATAAAAATAAAATTGATATGGCTTTTACTGAAGTAATCAACCATCATACTTTTCAAAAAAGGATTCAGTATATTTTGCAGACAATAAATTACGCAACAAATGAATGATACAAATGTAACAGCCAATGATTACACCAGTACAGATAGTGTTTACCTGCATGCAAACCCAACGTGGCATGCAGAAGACTCTGCCTGGAAGGCTACTCAGATACTTAAACTTATTGAGCGTAATAAACTGCAGCCTAATTCTGTTGTGGAAATTGGTTGTGGTGCCGGTGAAATATTGAACCAGCTTCAGCAGCGCATAGCAGATAAAAATATTGATTTTTCTGGTTACGAAATAGCACCAGATGCTTTTAAGCTTACAAAAAGCAGAGAAAAAGAGAGGTTGCATTTTTACGAGGAAGATTTGTTGCTGGTTGAAAAAAAATTTGATCTGCTGTTGATGATAGATGTGTTTGAACATGTGGAAGATTATATAGGTTTTGTTAGAAAATGCAAAACCAAAGCAACGTATAAAATTTATCATATCCCTTTGGATATGTCGCTTTGGTCCATACTTACAAATTACCCGGCATCTGCCCGTAAACAGATAGGCCATCTGCATTATTTTATGAAAGATACAGCACTGGCTACTTTGGTGGATGCGGACCAGGAAATTGTTGACTGGTTTTACACACCAGGGGCTTTTGAGGTAAACAATAAAGGACTTTCTTTTACCGGAAAATTTATACAGTTACTGAGACGTTTTTTTTATAAAGTAAAACCTGATTTTGCAGTTAAAGCATTTGGCGGCTTTTCATTAATTGTTTTAACAAAATAATTTATGATAAAAAAAGTGCTTCATGTAATTAATTCTTTAACCATTGGTGGTGCCGAAACGCTGCTTGCCAATTCGCTTTCGGCAGGAGGTTTGCAGCAGCATACAGATAATTACCTGGTTTACTTTAATCAATCATCCTACCTGTTGGATATAATTGATAAAGATGTAAAAGTGATAAACCTGAATTATAAAGGCGGGGTTGATATTGTAAGAATGTTAAGACAATTAAAATCAATTATTAAATACAATAAAATAGATATTGTACACACACATCTTACACCGGCCAGTTTATATACACACCTGGTTTGCCCGTCAGCCGCGCCGCAGGTGCATACCATACACAGTACCTACTCTATGGATAACGAAACCCGGCCATGGATGCGGCTGCTGGAAAGAAAATTGTTTTTAGAAAAAAAGAAATGTAATGTTATCAGCCTTTCTGAATATGCAAAGGAAGATTTTTTGCATACAATTCCATTTAAAGGAAAAGTATTTGTGTTGAATAATTTTGTGGCAGATCAGTTTTTTCTGGCTCCACGGAAAAACTCCAGCCTCAATGCAAAAAAACTCAGGTTACTGGCAGTGGGAAGTTTAAAGCCGCTGAAAAATTTTGAATACCTGCTGGATGTTTTTGAGCATTTAAAAGACGAGGAAATTTATCTTGATATTTATGGAGAAGGAGATAAAAAATTATACGAGGATATAATTAAAAGTAAAAACCTGAAAGTAAGGATGATGGGCCGAAATGATGATATGGCAAGTGTTTACACAGATTACGACCTCTTTATAATGCCATCAAAATACGAAGGGTTTCCTCTATCTTTATTTGAAGCAATGGCTTCGGGCATACCTCTATTACTCTCTGATATTACGCCTTTAAAAAGCATTGTAAAAAATCATGCAGGCTATTTTAGTCTGGATGATGCAGCCGGTACAGCGGATACAATTTCAGATATTTATAAAAACAGATCAGCAACTGAGCTAATGGCAAATAAAGCTAAAGAGTTTGCAATGGAAACAGTGAAAAGAGAAATTTATATTAAAAAGCTGTTAGCTATTTATGATAATTTAAAATAAATAATCAGGTAAAATAAATAAAAGAAAAAAGATGAGTTTAGAAAAAAATGTAGAAGAAATTAATAAAAAAGTAGCTTTTCTTAAATCAAAATCAGGAAGCCATTCTCCCAGTATAGATACTTTTTTGCAGGAAATACCGGAAATTAAAATTGATGTGGATGCATGTTTCCTTTCAAACCCTTATGCAACTGATTTGTTTTTAACATATCTTAAAAA
>JANMBZ010000009.1:0-25706 GCA_031360765.1 Chitinophagaceae bacterium | reverse complement strand
TATGGCATTCAAAAAAGAAAACCGTCCAAGGCCAACATTTTCTCAAATCACAATTGGTTTGGCTTCTCCAGACAGCATTTTGGAAAAAAGCTATGGTGAAGTTTTAAAGCCGGAAACCATTAACTACCGTACTTACAAACCCGAACGTGATGGTTTGTTTTGCGAAAGAATTTTTGGGCCGGTAAAGGATTACGAATGTGCCTGTGGTAAATACAAGCGTATCCGTTACAAGGGTATTGTGTGCGACCGTTGCGGTGTGGAAGTAACAGAGAAAAAAGTACGTCGTGAAAGAATGGGACACATCAAACTGGTGGTGCCTGTTGTGCATATCTGGTATTTTAAATCTTTACCAAACAAAATTGGTTACCTGTTGGGTATGAGCTCTAAGAAATTAGAGAGCATTGTGTATTACGAGCGTTATGTGGTAATTCAATCTGGTATTCGTGCCGATAAAGGGCAGAACTATTCTGATCTTTTAACGGAAGAAGAATACCTGGATATTTTAGATACACTGCCAAAAGACAACCAGCATTTGCCGGATGAAGATCCGAACAAATTTGTGGCTAAGATGGGTGCAGAAGCTGTGCATGATATGTTACAGCGCATCGATCTTGATCAGTTAAGTTTTGATCTGCGTAACGCTGCTGCCAACGAAACATCTCAGCAACGTAAAGCTGATGCTTTAAAAAGATTGAGTGTTGTTGAAAGTTTCCGTGATGCAAATACAAGGATCAACAACCGTCCTGAGTGGATGGTAATGCAATACATACCGGTTATTCCACCAGAATTACGTCCGCTTGTACCTTTGGATGGTGGCCGTTTTGCGTCTTCTGATCTGAATGATCTGTATCGCAGGGTTATCATCCGTAACAACCGTTTAAAAAGATTATTAGAAATTAAAGCACCTGAAGTTATCCTTCGTAATGAAAAAAGGATGCTGCAGGAAGCGATAGATTCATTGTTTGATAACAGCCGTAAATCAAATGCTGTAAAAGCAGAAGGTGGTCGTGCACTGAAATCATTGAGTGATGTATTGAAAGGTAAACAAGGACGTTTCCGTCAGAACTTATTGGGTAAGCGTGTTGACTATTCTGGTCGTTCGGTTATTGTGGTAGGTCCTGAATTGAAAATGCATGAGTGTGGTTTACCAAAAGATATGGCGGCAGAATTATTTAAGCCGTTTATTATTCGTAAACTGATTGAAAGAGGTATTGTTAAAACAGTAAAATCGGCCCGTAAACTTGTTGACAAGAAAGAGGCGATCATCTGGGATATCTTAGAAAATATTCTGAAAGGTCACCCGGTTATGTTGAACAGGGCCCCAACGCTTCACCGTTTGTCAATCCAGGCTTTTCAGCCAAAACTGATCGAAGGTAAAGCGATACAATTACACCCGTTGGTAACCACGGCCTTTAATGCGGATTTTGATGGTGATCAGATGGCGGTTCACGTGCCTTTGAGCAGTGCTGCAATTCTGGAAGCCCAGTTATTAATGCTTTCTTCTCACAACATTTTGAACCCGCAGAACGGTACGCCGATCACCCTTCCTTCTCAGGATATGGTACTTGGTTTGTATTATATCACCAAGGGCAAAAAATCAACTGAAGAAGAAAAAGTAAAAGGAGAAGGCAAATCATTTTATTCTGCAGAAGAAGTGATCATTGCTTACAATGAGAAAGTGATTGATCTTCATGCAAACATAAAAGTAAAAGCAGACTTCCGTAACCCGGATGGTTCTTTAACCAATAAATTAATTGAAACAACAGTTGGTCGTGTAATTTTTAATCAGCACGTTCCAAAAACGGTTGGTTTCATCAATGCTTTGTTAACCAAGAAAGCATTACGTGAAATCATTGGTGACATTATCAAATGGACCAGTGTTCCTATCACGGCTAAATTTTTGGATGATATTAAAACACTTGGATACCGCATGGCGTTCCGTGGTGGATTATCGTTCAACATCAATGACCTGATCATTCCTGAAATTAAAGCGATGTTGGTTGAAAACGCACAAGGCGAAGTTGCTGAAGTGTGGGACAATTACAACATGGGTTTAATTACCAATAACGAGCGTTACAACCAGATCATTGATATCTGGAGTCGTGTGGATACCAAAGTAACAGAAACATTGATACAGGAGTTGGCTGCCAACAAACAAGGCTTCAACTCTGTGTATATGATGCTTGATAGTGGAGCCCGTGGTAGCAAGCAGCAGATTAAGCAGCTTGCAGGTTTAAGGGGTTTGATGGCTAAGCCACGTAAATCAGGTTCATCAGGCAGTGAGATTATTGAGAATCCAATTCTTGCAAACTTTAAAGATGGTTTGAGTGTATTGGAGTACTTTATTTCTACGCATGGTGCCCGTAAGGGTTTGGCGGATACGGCTTTGAAAACAGCGGATGCCGGTTACTTAACTCGTAGGTTGGTTGACGTTTCTCAGGATGTGGTTATCAATGAAGAAGATTGCGGAACCTTACGTGGTATTGCAACATCTGCACTAAAAGATAACGAAGATATTATTGAAGCATTAAGCGACAGGATTGAAGGTCGTATGAGTTTGCATGATGTTTTTCACCCGGTAACTGAAGAGTTATTGATTGCCGGTGGCGAAGAGATCAGTGCTGAAATGGCAAAAGAAATTGATGCAAGCGGAATTGACACTGTTGAAATACGTTCGGTATTAACCTGCGAAAGCAAGCGTGGTGTTTGTGTAAGATGTTATGGTAAAAACCTTGCTTCGGGTATGCTGGCACAACGTGGTGATGCAGTAGGTATTATTGCAGCACAATCAATCGGTGAGCCAGGTACTCAGTTAACATTACGTACTTTCCACGTGGGTGGTGTGGCAGGTTCTGCTTCGGTAGAATCTACATTGCCGGCTAAGTTTGATGGTACATTACAGTTTGATGGTTTACGTACAGTACATACTGAAGATGCAAATGGCAAAAAGATAAATGTGGTTATTGGCCGTACCGGTGAGATCAGAAATATTGATGTGAAGAGCGATCGTTTGTTAAACACTTCTCATATTCCTTATGGTGCTGTACTGAATGTAAAAGACGGACAGAAAGTTAGCAAAGGCGATATCATTTGTACCTGGGATCCATTCAACAACGTAATTGTTGCTGAAGTAAATGGTAAGATAACTTTTGAAAGTTTGATCGAAGGTATTACTTATCGTGATGAAGCGGATGAGCAAACCGGTCACCGTGAAAAAGTCGTTATTGAAACAAAAGATAAAACCAAATTACCTGTTATTATTGTAGAAGGTAAGGAGAAAAAATCCTACAACTTACCGGTAGGTTCACATATTGTAGTTGAAGAAGGTACTGATGTAAGAAGCGGACAGGTACTGGTGAAAATTCCAAGGGTATTAAGCAAGTTGAAGGATATTACCGGTGGTCTGCCTCGTGTGACAGAATTGTTTGAGGCACGTAACCCAAGTAACCCTGCTGTTGTTTGTGAAATTGATGGTGTGGTTGCTTTTGGAGCTATTAAGCGTGGTAACAGAGAGATTATTGTTGAAGCAAAAGATGGTGTGGTTAAAAAATACCTGGTTCCATTAAGTCGTCAGATTTTGGTACAGGATGGTGACTTTGTAAAAGCCGGTGCTGCATTAAGTGATGGTCAAACTGCACCAATTGATATCTTAGCTATTAAAGGACCATTCGCTGTTCAGGAATATGTGGTAAATGAAATTCAGGAAGTTTACCGTTTACAGGGTGTGAAGATCAATGATAAACACGTGGAAGTTATTGTTAGGCAGATGATGCGTAAGATACGCATTGAAGATGCCGGTGATACTAAATTCCTGGAAGGAGATACAGAAGACCGTTTAGACTTTAACACAGAGAATGATTACATCTACGATAAGAAAGTTGTAACCGAAGCTGGTGATAGTACTAAATTAAAATCTGGTCAGATTGTTACCCTGCGTGAAATACGTGAAGAGAACTCTGTATTAAGAAGAGCCGATAAAAAATTAGCTGAATTCCGTGATGCTTCGCCTGCAACATCTTCTCCGTTGTTGTTGGGTATTACCAAAGCATCGTTGGGTACACATAGCTGGATCTCTGCTGCTTCGTTCCAGGAAACAACCAAAGTACTTTCTTCTGCTGCCATACAAGGTAAAACAGATGAAATGCTTGGCCTGAAAGAGAACGTTATTACAGGTCATCATATACCAGCAGGAACGGGTTTACGTGAGTTTGAAAACATGATCGTAGGAAGTAAAGAAGAATACGAACTGTTGATGACTACTAAGGAAGCGATGAGTTTTGATGAAGAAGAGTAGGAGTAATAACACGAATTAAATTCACAAATTACACGAATTTGAATACAAGGAGTAAGTTTAAAACCTTACTCCTTTTTTATTTGTTGAATGAAGAAGAATCATACAAATAAAAAACCAGACTTGCGCCTGGCTTTTCTTTTCTGCTTGGGTATTGTGTTCAGGGGAATAAGCTTGCAGATTATCTCATGCGGTTTTTCTTAATATTTCCTGTAACCGTGTTTTAGAACGGTATAATTGCGATTTACTGGTGCCTTCGCTGCAGTTTAAAAGTACAGCTATTTCACGGTGGTTATAGCCTTCTATTACATACAGCATAAATATTTTACGGTAACCTGGCGGTAATTTTTTAACAATGCTGATGATGTCTTTTTCAGCAAGTATGTCTGTTACTAAGGTTTCACTATCCTTCACTGCATGTAAAAGATCGGTATTATAGCTGGTCACTTTTTTATTTTTCTCTCTTATCTGGCTTAAGGCAGTACGGGTTATGATGGTGCGTATCCAACCTTCAAAAGATCCATCATTACGGAATTTGTGCAGGTTTCTAAAAACCTTTACAAAGCCATCCTGTAAAATATCTTTGGCATCATCTGTATTGTTATTGGTATAGCGCAGGCAAACCTGGTACATTTTAGCAGCAAACCTGCTGTACAATGTATGTTGCATTTTAGGGCAACCGTTTATCGAATCTTCTATTAATTGAGATACCGACAAATTTTCTGAAATGTAATCCTGCATTTTTTACTTTTTTAAAGTATAGTCAGTTAAGCCGCATAATTGCGGTACTGTCTTTTAAAATGCTAAAATAAAGGCGTAAGGAGGAGGTTATTAAATAATTCGATGAAGTGATAAATCCGGACGTTAAAATGGTATTTCCAAGGAGTAAATGATAATATTGTTTAAAAGCATCCTAACATGATCAGGCACTCTGGAGTAAAATTTTCTGCAGCCTGGTTCTTGAACGATAGAACTGCGATTTACAGGTACCTTCGCTGCAACCCAGCATTTCTGCAATCTCCCGGTGGTTATAACCTTCAATAGCATAAAGGATGAAAATCTTTTTAAATCCTGCTGGTAATTTTGTAACGGTACACAAAATTTCTTTTTCGGTTAATTTATCAACTATATGTCTTTCTTTCTCTACAATAGTTTCATCAGGTTCAGCATGGTAACTATGTTTTTTGTTATCCCTTAAATAAGAAAGTGCAGTACGTGTCATGATTGTTCTAACCCATCCCTCAAAAGAACCAGCGTTCTTATAGTTTTCCAGGTTTTTAAACATTTTTATAAATCCTTCCTGTAGTACATCTTCTGCGTCAGGTATATTTTTTACATAGCGTAAGCACACATAATACATGGGCAAAGCAAATTTCTGATAAAGCAACTCCTGCATTCGTACATTACCCAGCATAGATTGATCTATCATATATTGGAGTGGAATAGCTTTCTTTTCTTCAGTTAACATGTGGTAGTTTTAATAGAATGCGCTTAAGAATTTATTTTTCCAGAAACTTATTTGGTCTTTAGGATTATTGTGGTCATTATTTTTCTTTCATTTCATCCCCTGTAACCGGGTTCGAAAATGCAGAACCAATACTTTGCATTAAACTGGATACGGGCCCTTCCATTTTATTTGTATTATCATCCAGTGTATTATCGTGCAAAAGTTCGCCCATTTTTAATTCAGCAGGTAAATACAATAAAATATTATTGCGTTGATTGCTGAAAAAAAGTTTTACTTCTTTAATACTTGCATCGGCAGGCATATTTTCTTTAGCAACTTTTACAGCTTCATTTGCTATGGCGTTCATTTTTGTAACCGGGTCTTCGCTTGATTGTTTTGCGTAAGCCGAAATGGTTTGTATAGCTTCTTTCCTGTTATCATCAAATATTTTAGCCGTCCAGTTATCACTGTTTTTTATGGTTAAAAATTCAGAGGCTCCTTCATCAGTTTGAACGAACTTATATAATCCTGCAAGTACTGCTGGTATTGCCGCCTGGCTGAATTTGTTTTCAACACTTTCTGCATTATCGGTTGACGGCTGCTGTGTATTAGGGTCAACCTTTTGCAATGGCGCAAAGCCTAAATTTTCCTGTATTGTTTTTATAAGATTTACTGCCATGGTATTTATTTAGGTTATAAAGATTATGATGTTGATTTTAGAAATTATCTCACGTTTATTCTACTATACTTTTTCACTATTACTAAATCTTAATTTATTGAGCAACCGAATTTTCATAAAAGAAAACCGGGTAGCATATAATTGAAAAGTAATAATGTCTTTAAAATTTTTAAGTGGCAGATATTCCAGTAATAAATCTTCGTAAAACTTATTAAAATAAATTTCGCAATTATTACAAAGTGCCACTATTTCTCCCCCTTTTGAAAAATCTGCCTGTTCATGTATGTCAGATTCAATTTTTTTCCAAAGCATATCCGTCGCTGTTGACGGTATCGTAATATTCAATTCCCTCAACTGATCTTTAATTTCTTCTGCATACTGCTTAGCTTCTACAGACAAAGCAAAAATTGCAGTTTTAAGATTAGCGCATTCAATATCCACAGCAATACTTTCAAAACCTTTGGTTATCTGGTATAAATAGGATACCAGGCTTTCCAGTTTTCCTTTAACTGCATCATTGATACCTTCCATTGACAATTTCATATTTACAGCTTATACAAAAAATAAAATCAATTACCTGTTTTACCGGTGTATCCCTTTATAGTATCCAGCACAGTTCTTATTCCATTTACCTGCTGCTGTAAAATTGCCCTTACTTCATAATTATCTTCAACCTGTTCAATGGCTGCACCATAATTTTGTAATGCAGTTTCCTCTGCTTTGATACATGCTTCAATCACCTTATCTTTTTGGCCATATTTAAAATTCGTTTTTAAATCCATCCAGGTGCGCTGTAATAAACTTAATGTTAGCTGATCAATGGGGCATTCTGTACCCATGCTGTTCACCAGTGTTCTCAACTCGTTACTATATCTGCCACGTTGATATCCATATCGTTCAAGCAAAAGCGATAATACATTGTCTTTAATTTTTTGAGAAGCATTTAAATAACCTTTTTTAGCATCATCCAAAACAGCTATCAGGTTGTAAATTGCCAGACTTATGTTTTCATTGATAACTTTCATAACAAAATATTTTAGTCGTGTTAATTATAGTAACTAAAGTGTTAAAGGCAACTTTTATACCAGTTTTTAACAACTCCATTAGCTGAGGATTTCAAAATGCCAAACCACCGGGTATTAGTTTTAACCAAAGTAAACTTAAAGTCTGAAACCTTTTATTTACAATAGTTTTCACCCAATTTTAAAGTGTTTTTTTTAGTTTATTGTTTTATGTAAACTGTGAAAGATGTAATGTTAAATGGGAATTTTGTAATGGGTTACGGAAAAAAACACCCCAATTATTTACAAATTATTTCCCAAGATGGGTAATTTGTGGTTTTCAATTTGGCACATTAAAATTCAAATGCCATATTCCGTTAGGGCATTGTTTTCAAATTTTATCAGTTATTACAAAACTTTCTTAGCGTTAACCCTTTCCTAAAAATTTTCTAAAATTATTGCCCTGTAAACCTTTGTAAGTATATTGCCACCAAATAAAAGTGCATGATGAAAAATTTATCTCTGGTATTGAATATTATATTATTAATGGCCGTAGCTTACTTGTTTTACTACGATTTTTCGGGAAAGAAAACTGAAGCTGTAGCCGCCAAACTAAACAGTAGTTATAATATTAGTGATAGTAACGGGCAGCGTCCTCCTTTGGCTTATGTAGAGTTAGACTCGCTGAACGAAAAAATAACTTTTATTAAAGAAAGGCGTAAGGAACTGGAAGGCGAAATGAAAGCCATAGAGCAGGAGCAGGAAAACGGTTACCGTGGATTACAGGCCCAAAAAGATAATTTTTTAAAAAAGGGTGCAGCTATAACCGAAGAAGAGGCGCAGGTATTTCAGTCAAAATTAATGGAGCAGCAGCAAAAGATTGATGGCCGCAAGCAGGAGCTTAGCCAGAAACTGAACGAAAAAAGTTTTGGTATAATGGAAGGCATACAAAAAAAGCTGAAAGAATTTTTAGCGGATTATAATAAGGATAAAAAATACATGTACATCTTTACTACCGGTACCGGGCTCGATTATATGGTGTATAAAGATTCTTCTTTAAACATCACCAACGATGTTATTAAGGGAATGAATGAAAAAATGAAAGCCGAAGCAAACAAGTAATTTGGCGTAATTTATATATCTTGTTCTTAAGTAATCAGGTTGTCAGCCTGAGCTTATCGAAGGCGGGTTATTAATATCATACCGGCTTCTACAAGTTCAGCCTGACAGACTTCTGATACTTCCACAGCAAAAAACCAAAATAACCATGCCAGATCAAACCACTGCTTTTAAACCAACTCTTGGTTTATTCGATTCCACCATGATTGTTGCCGGCTCCATGATAGGTTCCGGTATTTTTATTGTTAGTGCCGATATTACCCGCAATGTAGGCAGTGCCGGCTGGCTGATAGCTGTTTGGCTTATCACCGGTTTTATGACATTGACGGCCGCTTTAAGCTATGGCGAGTTGAGTGCTATGTTTCCAAAAGCAGGCGGACAGTATGTATATCTTAAAGAAGCTTTTAATCCGCTTGCAGGATTTTTATATGGCTGGAGTTTTTTTGCCGTAATACAAACCGCAACCATTGCTGCGGTGGGTGTGGCATTCAGCAAATTTTTGGCTTACATCGTACCGGGCCTCGGTCCTGAAAATATATTGGCCGATCTTGGTTTTATCACAATCAATGCGGGGCAACTTGTTTCAATTGTGCTCATCACTTTTCTTACTTATATTAATACCAAGGGTATTCAGGGAGGAAAAATGATACAGACAACCTTTACAGTTGTAAAATTACTTTCACTCTTTGGCTTAATAATCTTTGGGCTTTTGCTGGCTGCAAAAGGTAGCATCTGGAATGCAAACTGGACAGATGCCTGGCAAATGACAAGCAGGAATGCTGAAGGCACTGTTATTGGTGGCGTGGCAGGCTCCGCAATTTTAGGAGCTATTGCCGCTTCCATGGTAGGTTCTATTTTTAGCAGCGATGCCTGGAACAATGTAACTTTTATTGCAGGAGAAGTGAAAAATCCAAAACGTAATATTGGTCTTGCTTTGTTTTTAGGAACATTGGTTGTTACAATAATCTATGTATCAGCAAACCTGATGTATATAAGTGTGTTGCCGTTAAATGAAATTGCTTCTGCTCCGCAGGATAGGGTAGCGGTTGCAGCAAGCAAAGCTATATTCGGCAATATCGGTACTTATGTAATTGCAGTGATGATTATGATATCAACTTTTGGCTGCAATAATGGTTTGATACTTGCAGGTGCAAGGGTGTATTATACCATGGCAAAAGACGGATTGTTCTTTAAAAAAACAGGCGAATTAAATAAAAATAATGTGCCAGAATTTGCATTGTGGATTCAATGTATTGTAGCTTCTGTATTGTGCCTTAGCGGTAAGTACGGCGATCTGCTTGATATGATCTCCTTTGTAGTGGTTATGTTTTACGCATTAACCATACTGGGCATTTTTATTTTAAGAAAAAACAGGCCTGATGCTGAAAGGCCTTACAAAGCATTTGGTTATCCTTTGTTGCCTGCTATCTATATTTTAATGGCCATTACGTTTTGTGTATTATTAATTTGGTACAAACCAACTTACGCAGGTTGGGGGTTAGCCATTGTATTGGCCGGCATACCTATTTATTACATTGCAGTTGCTAATAATAAAAAAGAACAAGCGTAATGGATTTCGATAAATTATTTCATCAGTTTACACAATTGAAAGTTGCCGTAGTTGGCGATGTTATGCTGGATACTTACTGGTGGGGCAATGTTGAACGCATTTCTCCGGAAGCTCCCGTACCGGTTGTTGCAGTTACCAAAAAAGAACAACGCATTGGTGGTGCCGGTAATGTGGCATTAAACATTGCATCGCTGGGTGCAAGTGTACACATGTTAAGTGTGTTGGGTAAAGATGAAGATGGAGAACAGTTAACCGCTTTGTTGCAGCAAAATAATATCAATACAAAATACCTGGTACAAAGTGAGCAGCGCATTACCACCAACAAGATCCGCATTATTAGCCGCAACCAGCACATGATGCGGCTTGATGCCGAAATTGCCGATGATATGATTGCTGCTGATGAAGACCGGTTATTGGATGCGTTTGAAAATTATATAGCTGCCGAAAAACCTGCTGTCGTAATTCTGGAAGATTATAACAAAGGGGTACTTACCGAAAATGTAATTAGAAAAATTATTGTTTTGTGTAAGCACCATCATATACTCACAGCGGTAGACCCTAAGCGCAAAAATTTCTTTGCATATGAGGGTGCAGATATTTTTAAACCCAATCTAAAGGAAGTAAAAGAAGGATTGAATATACTGCGTGATGATTTAAATATAAGTGTCCTTAAAGATATGCACCTGTTGCTGGAGCAAAAATTGCAGCATCTCATCTCATTAATTACTTTATCTGAGAAAGGTATTTTTTTTCAACAAGAAAATGATGCATCCATCATACCCACACATATCCGCAGCATTGCTGATGTTAGCGGCGCAGGCGATACGGTAATAGCCGTTGCTGCGCTGGTTTTTGCCGCCACAAACGATGCAAAGCTCATGGCCGAAATGGCCAACATAGCGGGTGGTTTGGTTTGCGAAGAAGTAGGAACAGTTGCTATTAATAAAGAGCTGCTGATTTATGAGTGTAAAAAATTACTTGGTTAATTTTTTCGGTTGTAATAAAAGTATCTCCAAAAAATAAGCTTTTATAAGTCATTTTTTTTCAGCTTCGCTGCAAAGCTTTAGCCACTAAGGCTCAAAGGCACGAAGTAAAAAAAAATGCGTAGCATTTTTCCTTTGTGTCTTGGTGCCTTTTCCAAAGGATCCTGCGGAGTGGCTAAATTCAATTTTGTAAAAATTGATTATTATCTTTTGATTTTTTCATTGCTCTTTCCTTTTGCAACCGCTCTCTTTTTTCTGCAACATCAAGCAACCTGTTGTAATTAACAAACAACTCAAAAAATATTTTTACAACCACAAAAATCAAAATAAATATTTTGCCTGCGCCAAAGGTTAAAAACATGCTACCGAGTATTACCACAAACTGCTGCACAAATATTCTTATGTAAGGCTCAAACATCAATCGCCCCATAGAAATTTTTTTATAATTTCCTGCCATAAAAAATTCAATAAAATTCTGTACAGAATAATACACAATAAAAATCAGTAGTAACAACTTTCCGTTATCGCCCAGCAATGCCGGTATTTTTGAGTAGCCGCTAAACAATGCATGGCCAGGTATTAATCCGCTTACACTAAAAAATATCTGCGTTTGCCCAAAAACAAAAAAACCATAGTGCATTATAAAAAACAAAATAAAAAACCAGCCGCTTACCTTGGTAGAGCTGCCGCCATTTTGCCAAACACCGCTTTTCTTTACAAATAAAGTAACACAGGCCATTTTCAGCACGGTTACCAAACCTATAATCACTGTTTCTAAGCAGTACACTAAAAATACCTGCGATGCATTCCAGCCTTCAAACCAAACACAATATAACGGGATAAGATTTACAACAATTA
Source organism: Chitinophagaceae bacterium (assembly GCA_031360765.1). Classification (GTDB taxonomy): domain Bacteria; phylum Bacteroidota; class Bacteroidia; order Chitinophagales; family Chitinophagaceae; genus Ferruginibacter. Next base: position 13,758 of record JANMBZ010000009.1, on the reverse strand, counting down.
GCAGCAAATCACTAACAGATAATTTTCTTTTAAACATTCAAATAAAAATTGTAGATGGTTTATGCACGGAAATTAGATATTTTTGGGCAACATTTAAATACCCACCAACACGTATGCAACAATTTTCATTGGCCATTCACGGCGGAGCCGGAACCATACTTAAAGAAGATATGACACCCGAACTGGAGAAAGCTTATTTAACCGGGCTGGAAGATGCACTGGCAGCAGGTTACGCCGTGCTGGAAGAAGGAGGCTCGGCTGTAAATGCAGTAAAAGCTGCTATTGTGGTGCTGGAAGATAATTTGCTTTTTAATGCAGGCCGGGGCTCTGTATTTACCAAAAAAGGTGTGCAGGAAATGGATGCTGCCATCATGGATGGAAAAGACTTATCTGCCGGTTCGGTTGCAGGCATACGCAATGTACGCAACCCCATTGAGCTGGCTACCGAAGTAATGCTGCACAGCAATCATGTTTTTTTAAGTGGCAAAGGCGCCAACGATTTTGCCATCAAGCAAGGTATAAAATTAGAACCCGATGAATATTTTTTCTCACAGTTCCGCTACGATCAATGGAAGGAAATAAGGGACAGTGATAATTATTCACTTGATCATACACACAAAGGTGTGGAAGAACTGATGAAAGACAAAAAGTTTGGAACTGTAGGCGCTGTTGCCTGCGACATCAATGGCAACATTGCCGGCGCAACCAGCACCGGTGGCATGACCAACAAAAAATACGGCCGCATTGGCGATAGTCCTTTAATTGGCGCCGGCACTTATGCAAACAACGCAACCTGCGCCATCAGTTGTACCGGCCATGGTGAGCCCTTTATTTGCGCCGTAGCCGCACACGATGTAAGTTGCCTGATGGAATACAAAGGCATGAGTTTGCAGGAGGCCATGAACGAAGTGGTAAATGTAAAACTGGTAAAGATGGATGGCGAAGGCGGCATGATTGGCGTGGATGCAAAAGGAAATGCAGCCATGATTTTTAACAGTGCAGGCATGTACCGGGGAATGAAGAACAGCGCAGGGGAAAAAATTATTGGAATTTATAAGGATTAAGTTACAGGTTAAAAGGTTTAAATCGTTTAATGGTTTAAGGGTTTTTCAGCTTAGCACAACCTTTAAACGATTTAAAACTTTCAACGACTTAAACGATATTTGGAACACATGAAAAAATTTGCCGTTATAGTTGCCGGAGGAACCGGAACCCGCATGAACAACACAATACCCAAACAGTTTTTATTACTAAAGGGTAAGCCGGTTTTGTATTATACCATCAACGCTTTTTTAAAGGCTTATGTTGATTTACAAATCATACTCGTTTTACCCGAAGAGTATGTTGCTGCAGGGCAAGAAATTATTGATGCATTCTTTGATTACAACCGTATTCAGATAACCATTGGTGGCCGCACCCGGTTTCACTCGGTGCAAAATGGGTTGCAACTGATACACGATGAAGGAATTATTTTTGTGCATGATGCCGTGCGTTGTTTGGTAAGTATTGACCTGATTAAAAGATGTTACGATGCAGCCATAGAAACCGGCTCGGCCATACCGGTTGTTGATTGTAAAGACAGTGTACGCTTTGTTACAGAAGATGGAAACGAAGCGCTGGACAGAGACGCCATAAAACTGGTACAAACCCCACAAACCTTTCACAGTAAAATATTATTACCAGCTTACCAGATAGATTATAAAGATAAATTTACCGATGAAGCAACCGTGGTAGAAGCATTTGGTTTAAAAGTGCAACTAGTAGCAGGAGAGGAGCATAATTTTAAAATTACCAGGCCGGTTGATTTGGTGATTGCTGGGGAGTTGATTGCTGGTTAATTGGTAAACATTCACTTTTTAATTTTTTTCTGTTATCCCTTTTCTTAAACCCATGCAGTGGCTACCCGGTAATTTACAACTACTTTTTGTTTAGTAAGATTTTGGGTGGAGTTTCAACATTTGTTTTTCAAATTACATACACAGGCAGGCAGGTTTTAAAAGGCATCAAGTGAACCCATGAACTTTGCGTTTGAAATATAATAATTACAACCGGGAACACTTGCCAAAATGGGGAGAGCCCTCAATTGTCTGGCTTCGGTCGTTGGCGGGACGCACAACGACGGCATTAGTTGTGGCTACAATGTAAAGATTTAATAGTAACGCCAACAAGGGCGAAGAGCCCTCAATTGTCTGGCTTCGGTCGTTGGCGGGACGCACAACGACGGCATTAGTTGTGGCTACAATGTAAAGATTTAATAGTAACGCCAACAAGGGCGAAAAAATTTAATAAGCACAACCGGTAACACTTGCCAGAATGGGGTCAACCTATTTTAGGACGAGACATTACCGCTGCTGATTGTTACTTCGTCCACACTATTGGCAATACCAATGTTGGCAGCTGTATTTTCGGTCAATTGAAATGCTACTCCTTCATCAGGCAAAATCCAATCTCTAACTATTAGGGTATAAGAACCAATACCTTCGTTAGGATCTTCAAATACGTTGTTGCTTTCACTAAAAAAAAGCTCTCTTGCTAATTTGCAATTATTGGGGAAATTAATCTGAATTGTCAAATTATTAGTTGGGTGAGACATACGCCAACCTATAAATCTATTTTTATTAATTAAATATTCAACTCTTAATGCGACACTTAAATTGTCTTTCTTAAATTCTTGTAAAGTAAAATTAAACCCAGCATTTAAATTTGCGGAGTCAAGAAGTGCATTTCTGTTTTGTAAGCCAGTGTTATCAAAAGTTATACTGTTTTTACTATTATTATTAGGGAGTGAAATAAACTCTTCATGACATAAAGTTAAATTAAAAACACTTGTATTAAAGTGTTCGTCTTGTTCTGGTACATAAGAAATAGTGTCTTGAATTGTTGTGCCATTACTTCTACATATGTAAGACATTGTTTCAACAATTTTAAATTTTGTATTGTCTTGATCGCATTCCGTAATATTTAAGGTAAGATTGACATTTGTCCTGAATGGCATACCTATCAAACTTTTGATATTTTTATTATAATATTCAAGAAATCCTTCGCCATTAGCTATTTTATTATTGTTAAAGAAAACTTTGAAAATATCATTTTGAAGTGATGTTAAATCGTCTTGAGATAATTTGTTTAAAAATTCAGTTCGTCTAACTATGCTAATTAACCTTTCTTCAAAGTATGTTGTCCAATGTCCTAGGTCTAATACAATTGTCAGGCTGCCTAAAACTATTAATCCAATACCAATATGTCCAACCAATTCAAAAAATATTTTTTGAATTTCCACAACAGTGTTACTGTCAATTGTAATAAGATGCACTTCGTGTGAAAGAATTTTTAATAAAATTAGAATTACGCCATAACTAACGTATTTCCAGCCTTCTTTTAAACTTTTTGTATTTTTTTCATTTGACATATTTCAATTGTTTAGTAGTTTACAATATAGCAGCCAACCTCTGTATTTCCGCTAATATACATCACTTAATTACATAAAACAATACCTCTATATAAGTTGTTTGTCAAATCCATACATAGCGCAAATACAACTCAAATCAATTTCCAACCCGTTTTACACTCATAATTACAATTACTAAATTTTTTTCCTAAATACTACCACTTTGTGGTATTGTATAAAATTAAAATGTTTATTACATTAGCGTATTAAAAAATTTCTTAACAATTAAAAAATTAAACTATGACAACATTAAACAGAACTTACCCCGTTAAAGATGTTGATATGCTTGTAGCAGTATCAACAATTGTAGATAGTGCAATTGCTGAAAAAAGGTTTTTGCAAACCAAACGAAGTGTATGGGCCGATCCCTTTTTTGATGACCTCAAATTAAGAATTGAAACTGCCACACAAACCTACCTGGGTGTTGATAGCGCAAAAGATTTACGTGGTGCCACACAGGCGCTGCTCTCCATTCAAAAACAGGCAACAAAAGATTTAGCTATTTGCAAAGTTCAGATTGAAGAAGATTTTAAAACCGACAAAACACGCCGAACGGAATTATTAAGGCAACTGGGCTTTACAGATTTTCTTAAAAAAGTGCAAACTGGCGATCAGGAAGCTTTAATACAATTATTGTTTCAGTTTAAAAAAAATCTTACGGGTGCAGTAAAAGATGAGATTGTAACAAAAGGTACTGCTAAAGAAACCTTAGATGGAATTATAAGTTATGCTGATGGTTTAAAAGCTGCAAACGTTTCGCAGGAAAGTTTTAAAGGTGCCCGTAAAATAATAACTGCCGCAGCAATAAAAGAGTTTAACGAAATTCACAGCCAGGTAATAACCATCTGTAAAATAGCTGCTAAATTTTATTTGGATAATCCGCCGCTGAAAGACCAATTTAGTTTTGCCAAAGTTTCTAAAACACTTAATATAAAAAAGGCGCCAGCAACCCCGGTAAAACCTTAAAGCATGTAGTAAAATTCCCTCAAAACCAAAAAAGCCCCAGAAACGGGGCTTTTTTACAAAATTTAATATCCTTTGAAAGTTTTATATGTGCCTTTGGAAGCTGTATCTGTGCCGTTGAAAGTTCTACCTGTGCCTTTGAAAGTTCTACCTGTGCCTTTGAAAGCTTCATCTTTGCCTTTGGAAGCTTTATCTGTGCCGTTGAAAGCTTCATCTGTGCCTTTGGAAGCTCTACCTGTGCCGTTGGAAACTTTATCTGTGCCTTTAGAAGCTTTGTTTATAACATCCCGTGAATACAACCACTATTCCAGAATGATCGAAATCTTCATCCGCACATTTTCTATTGGTCTGTCGTTCTTACCGGTTTTAATGGCTGCAATTTTATCAATTACATCAAGGCCTTCAATCACTTCGCCAAAAATAGTATAGTTCAAATCTAAATATGGGGTGCCGCCCAAAGTAGCATAGGTTTTCCTTTGCGCTGCGGTATATGTGAAATGAGGAGTTTTTTCATACACTGCAATGGAAACCGGATCAACCAATTGTCGTCTTACTATTTTTAAACTATCCGTTTTCCCTTCAATATCAAGGCGTGTATAATATTTTTTAAGCTCTATACTTTTTCCACTAAATGCAACATTGTAATTGATCTTTTGCACAAGATCTTTATTTATCCTTATCTCAGCTTTTCGTAAGGCGATGGAATCGCAGGTCTTGCCCATCACGATATAGAATTGTGAACCGGATGATTCTTTAGCAGGATCAACTTCATCATCTTCCCTGGCTGCAGCCAGCATACCTTTTTTGTGGTATAGTTTTTTATTGAATTCAGCCGGTATCCAATAATCAACATCTCCATAACCTAAAGCAGCAGTATCGTTTGCCAACTTACTATCATAATCGCCGCCCTGTATCATAAAATGATTGATAACCCTGTGAAAAAGTAAACTGTCGTAAAAACCCTGCTTAACCAGCTTAATAAAATTTTTACTGTGCAGCGGAGTTTCTTTAAAAAGTTTCACTTTCATATTTCCGTAAGGCGTGTTGATGAGAATTGTTTCTTTACTATAGGTTTGAGCAACTGAAGTATTGTTTCCTATAAAAACCAGAAGGGCAATTGTGGTTATTAAATATTTAGTCATTGATTAAATGATATGTAGGTTATAAATGTATTATAAATTTACGCTTTCTTCATCCATTTTAAATAAACAGGCAGCCTGTTAAAACGTATAGCGGTATATTTTTCTTCCACCGCCCCAAAGCTGCTGTAAAAAAATGCCAGGCTGGGTATATCGCTGCCTTCAAAATCTAAAAGAATATTTTGCCCTGCATGGTCTTTAATAAAAGCATTGATAAGTGCATGCGATGCACCTAAAGTTTTTCCGTTGGGGTGATTGCCCACCATAATATAATAAGCCCTGTTGTGCGAAAAGAAAAATACCGCGGAAGCCATCAACTCATTTTGTTTTGTGTAAACAGCATAAGTAGTTGCCTGTTGTTTTTTATAGAGTAAATGATACAATTTTTCAAACCTTATAAAATCATCATCATCCAGAGTAGAAAATTTACCGGCCTGTTCTTTTGCCAAACTGATAACTGCATTAACCGCAATGTTTTTTTGAATGCTCAGCCCAAACTGCTCACTCTTTTTAATGTTACGTTTTATATTATCGCGGTATGCCTGGTAAATATCTTCATAAGGTTTATCCAGGTTTAACACATAATTCATCCGTTGATACAAATCAAAATCATTCAGTTTAAAAAGATTACCGGGGTTTAAATAAATATCCCAGTATTTAAATTTTGGAGGAATTGCCTGTAAAAATTCATTTACAATTTTGGCAGTAACAAATTTCCCAAACACGCCAAGGCAGGCTGTAAAAGGCGGCTGGTATAAATAATGTATGCTGTATTTTTTGTTCCAGGTAAGCGGCATCACCGCTTCATAATCGCCTTCGCCGGATGCTGCGGACAGCACCAGTGCATCCCAGTTTTTTGTCATAGCATCTAAATAAAACGAATAGCCATAAATCAATCCATTATCCGCCTTATCTATACAGGCATCCCATTTTATCTTATCTATTTGCTGATATGTGCAGTAATTTATTTCCATCATCAAAATGGAATTTGCGGTACCCATTTTTTAAGGCTGATATTTTGCAGATCAATACTAAAAGATATTTTTTTCAGGATAAGGGGAAGCCCTTTTTCGGTAATGACAGATTTATAATAGTCTTTGTATTCTTTACTATACAAAAGGGGTACATAAATATTTACCACGTTTTTAAATAAAGATAATTGCAGGCCTGCATCGTACACAAACCTGCCGGTGGGTGCATTTTTTTTCCAGGCGCCGGCATAAGTGCCTATATCGAAAAAGGCTTTGATGGGTAGTTTAAAAGGCAACACCGACAATGGATTTATTGAATTGGGTATGGTGGATGTAAAGTTTGCTGCTGCAAGCCAGTCATCACTCTTGCCAATTTTATTGCTTAAAAAATCGGTACGCACTTTAAACCCGCCATCACGTATCATAATTTGCTGGCTGCTGAATTTATCAAACTCACTGCGGCCAACAAAATAATTGCTGTAAGTATAGTCTTCGTTACCTTTTGCGCCGGTCATATTTAAATGGTAGCGTTCAGTTTCAAATTGCCTTATAAAAGTTTTATCGCCCAGGTAAAAGAATTTTCCTGCAAATAACCTAACATCTATTCCTCCCCCTTTTGCATAATTAAAATAGTAATTTCCGGTAAATGCTATACGGGCAAAGCCCTTGCCCTGCTCAACCTGCAAGGCAGCTTTGTATGGGTATAGCACCCGGTTGTTTTCAATAACAAACTGCAACTGGTTTACATAGCTTGTTTCGGTTGGGTAAGTAATTACATCAAGTTGGTTTACGGTATCTCTAGTAAAAAGCAAACCTTGTTCGCTTATTAAAAAAGTTTTCCATTGTAAAAACTTTGTTATACTGCTGCGTGGGTTTTTGTTTGCAAAAACATATTTAAGCGATGGTACTAATTTAGAAAAACGTTGCGGGTGTGTAATATTTACTGAGTCGGTAAAGTTATCGCCGGTAAAACTGGAAGCAGCAAGGCCAAATTCAAATTTTTGTCCGTTACTGCCGGGATAAAGTGAATAACTTAACCTGCCCAGCCCGTTAAATTGTTTACTTTTTGTAGCATATAAAGGGGCTACTAAAAATTGAAATTTGTTTTGGGGTAGCGTGTAATTATGTACAAGAACACCCAGCATAAATTTATCGTAAAAATTATAACCAATGGCCGGTGATGCAAAAATGTAATTGTGTTTATTCGTTTGTTTAAAGCTGAAAAAACTTGCTAAGCGGATATCTTTTTTTTGTGTTGATTTTTTCAGATCGCCTTTTTTATAGAGCAAAGCAAAAATGGCATCAACATTTTTGCCACTCACATCTGCTACCACTTTTTTAAAATCTTCGGGATAAGGATGTTTAAACTGCCAGCGTTTGTAATACGCCTGCATGCAGTTATCAAATACATCTTTACCCAGTTCATCTTCCAGCAGCTTCATCCAGTTGCCGGTTTTTACATAGGCTATCATATTGTAATTGAATGCAGTAAATTTTTCGGAAGCTGTTTCAATAGGCTGATCTTTTTTTATGGCTATCACGCATTGCAATAAAGTTTGCTCAATATTATCCGGCAATTTTTTATTGATAAAGCCCGATTTTGTTTTAATAATATCAATATTGGTATTGCCATATTGCTGCTGGTTGTACCGGTTATCATAATAAGTATTCATGCCTTCATCCATCCAGGGATGCCTACGCTCGTTGCTGCCAAGTATTGCCTCAAACCAGTTGTGCCCTACTTCGTGATTGATTACAAAATCGAGCATTTTTTCTGAACCGCCATCATCTAATAAAGTAATGGTTGGGTATTCCATACCACCGCCGTTACCGCCATCTACAACACTCACCACATTAAAAGGATATTCGCCCAGCCATTTACTTTTTGTAAGGATGGCTCTTTTTATCATGGCAATACTGTTGTTCCAGTTTTTTTTATGATCGCTGTAATAAAAAACATTTACGGTAATTATTTTACCTGAAGGTAATTTGAGAGTATCTGTTTTATAAGTGTATGTTTTATCGGCAAACCAGGCAAAATCATGTACGTTGTTTTGATTGTAATGCAGTGTTTTGTTTTTTATGGCAGATGGGAGCGTGTTTAGCAGAGCCAGCTTTTTATCCAGCAGCTTTATTTTTGTTTTAGGCATCCGGCTTAATGGCTTCATGGTTTTTAACCAGTTCATTTCACTTTCATCTTCCAGATTCCCTGTTGCCGCCACTACATAATTATTGGGCAAAGTTATCTGCACTTCAAAGTTGCCAAACTCGGCACAAAATTCTCCCTGGTCAAGATAAGGCATGGGGTGCCATCCTTTGTGGTCGTACACTGCAGGTTTTGGATACCATTGTGTTATTTGATATGCCTGGCCAACATGTCCGCCTCTTGAAAAATTGTAAGGCAGTTTTACATGAAAGGGTGTTTCAATTTTAGCACTGCTTTTTGGTGCAATAGGGTTTGGTAAAATAAGTTTGATGATATCCTGATGCTGCGGATCATCCTGTGTTTTGGTGGTTTCGCCATTTACTTTAAAATCTAAACGATTTATGTAGCCACGTTTATCTGCATTGCTGAAATAAAAATCGGTGCTGCCGTTTTCAAGATCCTGGTCGGTAAAAGCTGTCTTGTCATTTTTATAAGCATTGGGCCAAAGGTGCATCCAGATAAAGAAAAGTGTATCGGGCGAATTGTTGTAATAATCCATCTTTACAAAACCATCCAGTGTATTATCAACATCATTTAGTGTTACATCAATATTATAATTAACCTGCTGTTGCCAGTAAGAAGACTGACCACAGACAACAGACGACAGACAACACACAAATGACAAAAGCAGTAATTTTTTCAATACGAATTTGTTTTACCAAAAATAACAAAATCAGCGCAATCAAAGCAATCAGCCAAATCAGCGGTTTACTTTCCTTTTCCCGAGAGGATGATACGAATGGTGTGCAGCATAATTTTAAAATCTAAAGCCAGGGAAACATTTTCAATATACATCAGATCGTAAGGCATGCGTTCAATCATTTCTTCCACTGTTTCGGCATAGCCAAACTTAACCATGCCCCAGCTGCTGAGGCCTGGTTTTACTTTAAACAAAAAATTATATTCGGGATGTTTTTGTGCGATCTGATCAATATAAAATTTTCTTTCGGGCCTTGGCCCCACCAGGCTCATTTCTCCTTTAATAATATTCCAGAGTTGAGGTAACTCATCAAGCCGCCATTTACGCATGGTTTTGCCCCAGGGCGTTATACGTGGATCATGATCGCTGCTAAGTTCCGGTCCGTTCTTTTCTGCATCGGGTATCATGCTTCTAAATTTAATCATGGTAAAAGGATGCCCTTTATAACCAATGCGTTCCTGCAGGTAAAAAAGATTTCCTTTGGATGATAACTTTACACGGATAGCGGTGTAAATAAAAAGTGGCAGTAAGATGATTATGCTGAGTATGGCTGTTATAATATCCACCAGCCTTTTAATATTTTGTTGCCAGGAAGGCATTAGGCCCGACTGTATTTCTATCAACGGAACACTCAGTACATTGTTGGTTTTAACAGAGCCGCTGATAATATCAACAGTATCGGCTGTTAATTTTATATTTACAGAGGTATCACTTAATTGCTGGAGAAGTTGCTCCAACTGATCTCTTTCTTTTTTTTCAACCGCAATAATTACTTCTTCAATTTGATGGTTGTTTATGATTGCAACAGCATCGGCAGCAACGCCAAGATTTTTAATACCATGTGGTAAAGGCACACCATTATTATCATTTGTGTTTGCAAAGCCGGCAATTCGGTAGCCTGTTTTTTCTTTATTGTTAATGATGGATTTGTATAAATTACCTGCATTACGGGTACTGCCTAAAATTAGTGTATTAAAAAAAACGCTCCCATTGTTTAGTTGCTTTTTTGCATGTTTTAAAAAGAAGAGCCTTATGCAAAAAGTAAATAGTGTTTGTATAAGCCAGAGCGAAATAAATTCTTTGTAGTAAATATTGTAGTCGCCGGTTACATCGTACAATAAAAATAAAAATAAAATACAGATGCTGGCAAAGAATGTGTAAATAACAGTATTGGAAAATTCAACCAATCTTGATTTGTAATAAAGGTTGCTGTAACTGCCAATCAGGTAGTAAACCATCAGCCATATCAGCGGAAAAACTACAATGCCAATATAAAACCGGATGCCGGTTACAGGTGGTTCCTGAATAATATATTTTCTTGCAAAATAAAAACTTACCCATGATAGAATTGCTGCCACACAATCGCCTAAAGCATACCAGCGGATATGTATTCTGGGTTGGTTCAATGAAGCAGGTTATAAAATTAGCGTAAAATAATTTTCATTTTTAATGGTTGGTAGCATTGCCGATTTTCTCTAAAATCTGGTGAGCTACCTCCATTGCACGGAACCCATCCAGAACACTAACGGGTGTATCGGTATTGTTAATGATGGCATCTCTAAAAGCCTCCAGTTCCATCTTGATGGCATTTACATCCTGCACCGGGGGATTGGCGATGGCAACTGTTTTTTTGCCATTTTTGGTTTCGATATCAAAAGTAAAAACGTTGCTGTCGCCGGGTGCATTTAAACGGATGATCTCTGTTTTCTTTTCCAGAAAATCAATACCAATGTATGCGTCTTTTTGAAACAAACGCATCTTGCGCATTTTTTTCATAGAAATACGGCTGCTGGTAAGATTGGCTACGCATCCATTGTCAAATTCTATACGAACGTTGGCAATGTCAGGCGTATCGCTCATTACAGCCACGCCATTAGCACTTATATAATTAACATTGCTTTTTACAAGATTTAAAATGATGTCAATATCATGTATCATCAAATCAAGTATTACACTAACATCGGTACCTCGTGGATTGAATTGCGCCAGGCGATGCACTTCAATAAACATGGGTTGCAACACCTGGTTTTTTAAAGCAAGAAAAGCAGGATTAAACCGCTCTACGTGGCCCACCTGAAATTTTATGTTGGCTTCTTTGGCAAGCTTAACCAATGTCTTTGCCTCTTCCATCGTGTTAGCCAAAGGCTTTTCAACAAAAACATGTTTGCCTTTTTTTATGGCCAGTTCGCAAAGTTCAAAATGGCTGGTGGTAGGTGCTACAATATCCACGGCATCGCATGCATCAATCAGCTTTTCAACATCCTCAAAACGTGGTATCTGGTATTTTTGAGTAACCTGCGCTGCATTGGCATCATCGGTATCAACAAAACCAATTAGTTCAACGCCTTCAATCTCTGACCAGTTATTTAAATGAAATTTTCCTAAATGGCCTGCACCTATAACACCTATTTTAAGCATCTTTTTAAAAGTTAAAAGTCAAAAATCAAAAGTCAGAAACTGCGAAGGATAAAAAGAAAATGGTCAGCGGTTTAATTTTTTACATTTTAATTTTGACTGTTCTATTTCTCTTCCCAAAATCCCATTTTGCCAAATTTTTCAATGCGCTGTTCAACTCTTTTATCAGGGTCAATCGTTTTTAATTCTTTAAGTACGGGTAACAAATAGTCTTTTAAAATATCAGCAGCCTGCTGATAATCCCAATGAGCACCGCCCAGTGGTTCGGGTATTACTCCATCTACCAAACCAAAGCCCAGCATATCTTCGCCGGTAAGTCTTAACTGTTCTGCTGCAGTTTCTTTTTTATCCCATGTGCGCCATAAAATGCTGCTGCAGCTTTCAGGAGATATTACGGTGTACCAGGTATTTTCCAGCATAAAAACTTTGTCGCCCACGCCAATGCCCAATGCGCCACCACTGGCACCTTCGCCAATAATTACACAGATAACTGGTACTTTCAACCTGATCATTTCATAAATATTCCTTGCGATGGCTTCCCCTTGTCCACGTTCCTCAGCCTCCAGGCCCGGAAAGGCACCTGGAGTATCAATTAAAGTAACAACCGGTTTATTAAATTTTTCAGCAAGCTTCATAAGCCTTAATGCCTTGCGGTATCCCTCTGGGTTTGCCATACCAAAGTTGCGTATTTGCCGTGTTTTGGTGTTGGTACCTTTTTGCTGACCAATAATCATTACTGTTTCTTCACCCAGTTGGGCAAACCCACCTACCATGGCTTTATCATCTTTCACGTTGCGATCGCCATGAAGTTCAATAAAGTTGGTACACATATTATTGATGTACTTAAGTGTATATGGCCTGTCCGGGTGTCGGCTAAGTTGTACTTTTTGCCAGGGAGTTACATTGGCAGTAAGATGTTTTTTTGTTTCCACAATGCGTTCTTCAAGCATTGTAATAGCGCCGTTCATATTGGTTTTCGACTTTTCAGAAGTTACTTTCAGTTGTTCAATCTGGTCGTATAATTCTTTGATGGGTTTTTCAAAGTCGAGAAACTGCCGTTTTTTTAACTCAATCATGTAGTAAGGTTACAATTTAAATTAACAATTAATTGTTATTTGAATCTTAAGAAACTGTAAGATAGTTTGTAAAAATAGGGCTTACAATTTTTTTATAAAAGTTTTGGAATGGAAACTTAAGAAACATATCTTTGCCGTCCCTAAAAAACGGGTAGCTTTATAAAGGTAAAGTTAAAAATTTTAGGATCGGTAGTTCAGTTGGTTAGAATGCTGCCCTGTCACGGCAGAGGTCGCGAGTTCGAGTCCCGTCCGGTCCGCTTGGAAATCTTCAAATTTCAACAAAAGCCCGCAAACACTACGTTTGTGGGCTTTTTGTTTTTAGCCAAATAACCAAAAAAGGGCAAAAAATGCAAGTATTAGGTGAGTAATTCGGTGAGTCGGGGAATTGCGAAAATCTACTCACCTCCAAACGCTGAAACCCTTTACTGTATTGGATTTTAATTTTCAAAAAAGACGGAAATAACCTTCTTTTAATGCCAAAAACACTGTATATTCGGTGAGTCATTTTTAAACTCACCGCCATGTCTAAGAATTTCGACTTCCTTTTATACCCTAAAAAATCAAAAGACCCTGAAAAAGAGATAGTTAGGCTATACCTCCGGATAACTATCGACGGCAAGCGCAGCGAAACTGTCACAGCGCTGGAAATTGATCCAAACAAGTGGAAGGCAGGTAAGATGACCGGTACCAAGGAAGAAGTCAAATCCTTCAATGCATACCTGGATACGATAAGATTTAAGCTTTATGAATGCCATAAAAACCTACTGCAGGATGGAGTAGACATAACTGCCGAATCCCTCAGAAATGCCTATACAGGAAAAGGAGAGAGACCCCATTATT
>JANMBZ010000001.1:0-8108 GCA_031360765.1 Chitinophagaceae bacterium | reverse complement strand
TATCAATAATTCTTTTTTAAATAATTTACAGGTAGTGCAATTTATTGATTTGGGTACCGCCTGGAATGGGGCATACTCTGGCATAAAACGCCCGATTGCTACTTTAGGACAGATACCATTACAGGTAAAACAAAAAGCAGGTGGCGTAGGACCCTTTGCCGGCGGTTATGGCTTTGGGGCCAGAAGTACCCTGCTGGGTTATTTTGTAAAATTTGATGCCGCTTGGCCAATGAATGTTTTCTTTAAGGGAAAACCGGTTATGTATGTAGCATTGGGACTTGATTTTTAATCTTCTTAATAAATTAAATGTTAGCCCGGCTCATGTAGCCGGGCATTTTTTTTACAGCAATGTAGAGGAGATAAAAAAAGATGGTGAGCGTTCCGGTAACTGTCCATGTTTGTAAATGATCAAATGGCGAAACGATACGATGCCCTATTGATAGCAGTAATTGAAATGGATTGCTGATAATATCCCAACTGTTCCACCGCAAAAAACGACCCAGGTAAACACCGAAAGAGGCAAAAAATAAAATGATTATAATTGATACCGAATGAAATTTTTTGTGAACCTTTTTTTGGAAAAATTTTTCAACCCTGTACAGTGATATAAATGCCATCATCAAACCCGCTACAGATGCCGAAAAAAGTAATACTGCATCAAACCATTTTGGCACCTTGCTTTCAATATCCAGGTGTATCAGATCTGTAACTATATACAATGCATTCGGGAAAAAGGCAAGCCAGCAACAGAAAATTAAAATCTGTTTCCATTTGGGTTTGTCATCAAGTTTACTAAACAGGCTACTGATTGTAAATGGTATCCAGGCAAGAAAAATATTCCACACCAGAAACAAAAATAATATGCTGCCAGTATAATAACTCCTTACGGCTATCATCATGGCAATAAAGCCCAAAAAAGCCAGTAAAGTTTTTTGAAAAGAAAATGTTGAGTTCATTTTTTTTATTTTAGATAGAAAAATATTTTAGGCAAAAAAATTATAGAGCCGGTTATTAAACTAAAAACGGCCGATACTAAAACAGCGCCAGCGGCAATATCTTTTATTGTTTTTATGGCAGGATGTATTTCTTGGTGAACGATATCACAAAGTTTTTCAATGGCTGTATTAAGCATTTCCATTGTAATTACAAAAGCAATACAAAAGCAAATGGCTATCCATTCGGTGGAAGATATTTTAAGCAATAACGAAAGTATTAAAGCCAAAATGGCCGCTATAAAATGAATCCTGAAATTGATTTCAGATTTAAAGCAGCTTTGGATGCCCGCCAATGCATACAGCATGGATTTTTTTAATTTCATAATAATTATTTCTGGGTTCACGAAGTTTTTTCAGCCACCCATTTCCACCAGAAAGTGGTGCAGCTGGCAAATACAAATAGCTGGTACAAATCATCCGTTACCGAATGCCCGTTACGCACTACCGCCATTACAATGGGTATCATAAAAACAATTGCAAGTAAGGTAACCATAAACCCAAACGGGTGAACGGGTATGTAAAACCATCCTGCTTTTTTAAAGCATAGCTGTTTCATTGTTTTTAAAGTTTAAAATTTATTTTTTGTTTTAGTTTATCTGTTGGCTCATTTAAAATTTCAAACCATTTCCAGTTGGCAATTGGTTCACTTTTTTTCCCCCTGTTGTAAGCCATTTTAAAACTTGTCCAGTATTCGGGCATGGTAACAAAACCATATAACACGGTAGCAAAAACCGGAAAAGAAATATGGCCATTGCCCAGCATAAAGCACTGGAGGCTGCCTTCTCCCTCATCAGTTGTGTCATAATCAAGCAGAATATGCTTGATATCGTGCCGGGCATAGTATGGCAGAAGTTCAAGTTGCCGCTCATCCAGAAAATCAACCAGGTTTTTGCCTAAAGTTTCTGCAGGAAATTTCCTTAACTCATCCCGGCTATAGGGAAAAATTTCCGGCTTACGTATGATACGCAATACAGGCAATGCCATCCGGTGGGTGAGGTAAACCAACAGTTTCGATCTGCCTTTTTTTACCATTGAAAATATTTTCATTTTCAGTTTGTTTTTCTTTCAATTACATACCAATCAATTTTCCGGCTCATGTACATAGCCAGTGCCAGCAAGGTAAACAGCCCGATACTTCCAAATAACAACGCATTGTCTTGCATCTGTATTAATACATAAATGAACAGGTACAATAATGAAAGCAGTAGTGCAAACATTACACTGGTTTTCATCTTTTTAAAAATGCTGTATGTATACCAGCTTAATAAAATAATAGTCGCTGATGATGCTATCAGGTACGCAGCAGGAAAAAGAATATACTCCGATATAGAAAGCAGCAGTATATAAAAAACCACCAGGGCCATTCCTATCAGTATATACTGCAGCGGATGCACCGGCCTTTTCTGAAATATTTCGGTAAAGAAATAAGCAAAAAAAGTAAGTGCAATAACAAGTATGGCATATTTTAATGAACGCATGGTTTGGGCATAGGCATCAAACGGCGAGAGCAGTATCACACCAAAAGCACTGGAGGCAACTGAATATTTTGTAGCGCTGCTGTTTGTAAAAATTTTAGGAAAATCACGGTTGAATTCAGATATTTTCCATACGGCTTCAAAATTATTTTTGCTTATATTTTCCGTATCGGGCAGGTACCTGCCATCAAATGCAGGGTTGCTCCACCGGGATGTTAAATGCACAGCTGTATTAGTTCCTGTTGGGATAAAGTATAATTTCTCTGATCCCTGCAGGTTAAGCTGAACAGAAAAATCAAAATCTCCGTTTATAAAAGAACTGTCGAGTTGCACCGAAGTATTAATGCCCTGTTCTGCAAGATTGTTTTCGGGCATGCCAGCTTCCATTGCCATTGGTTGTCCATTCCATTTAATTACCTGCTCTTTTAGCCCTTTCAGGTCTGTTATTCCAATGCATAGTTTTGCTTCGGCCCACTTTAATAAAGCGGGGTTAACATTTACAGAACCGATTGAGTTTTTTGAAAATTTCCCTTTTAATATCAGTGGCCTGGTTGTGTACACTGGTACTTTGTAAATACTCCGGTATCTTATTTCTGGTTCTATATTTCCATTAATATCCAGTTGCTCAGGCAGTATGTTCAGGAATTTTTTTACAACAATATTATTTTCAGTTTCACTGTATGGTACAACCAAAAAAGGACCGGTTATGGTTTGTGCAGCCGACCATTTATTGCTGATCTCCCTGGTTACTTCCTGTTTTCTTTCTTTTCGTTCATTAACCAGGTACATAATAATAAAGGTTGGTATAAGCAATGCCAGTACCAAAAACCCGATAAAAAAAGATTTAATGATCAGTTTGTTTTTTTGCCAGAAGCTGAGCGGTTGTTGAGGTTCCATTGTTTTATGTTTAAGATTAAAAGTACTTTGTATTTCAAAGTGAATGTGTAAAAAAATATTATTTTACCGATCCTATCATTTTTGTCAATGCATCCAGGTGCAGTTTAAATTCCTTCTCACCATTTTTGGTAATTGAATAAGTGGTGTTTGTTTTACGGCCAATAAACCCTTTCTGAAACTTTACAAACCCGCTCTCCTCCAGTGTTTTAAGGTGACTGGCCAGATTACCATCCGTTATATCAAGCAACTCCTTTAACTCATTAAAACTTACAGCATCGTTCACCATCAGGGCACTCATAATGCCCAGGCGTATGCGACTGTCAAAAACTTTATTCAGATTTTCTATCGGATTTTTCATCAGGCACTAGTTGATTTCCTTTCGTATTTCCACCACATCATTGCACCATATATAATATGCAAAACCCCAAAGCCCATTGCCCAAAACTGTAATCCATAACCTATCCACCAAAGATTAAAAAGCCCCAGCACAATTTGTCCGTAACCTAAATAACGCACTTCGCCCAATGTGTATTTGCTGGCATTAACCAATGCCAGTCCGTAAAAAATCAAACAACCCGGCGCCACTAATTGATATTCCCCCATCTGCATCATCCTTACCAAAAAAATACCGCCAACAGTAATTGGTATCACCATGTTCCAAAACAAACGAACGGTGGTGGTGCCCCACATCGGTGTTCCGTTTTTCTTGCTTCGTAAATAAGTAAAAATAAAAGCCGACACAAATGCAGCAATAAAAGTGATGGTAGCAATCCAGAACAAATCATTGATCAGTTGAAAACCATTTGATGTAATCAGCAGGCTTAACTGGCAATCGCCATTTACCCAACAGTGAATTTTTTGGCTGGCAAACCAGGCACCGGCCAGGGCGCAAATACCGGCTGCAATGCCGCTCAGGCCGCTTAAACTAATAAACCGGCTGCTGCGTTCCATCATCTTTTTGATGTGTTGCAGATCTTCCAAAGGTTGATGGGGTGTATCCATATAAAAAGCACTTTGAAACACAAAGTAAATCTTTGAATTTGATTTTGCAAATTATTTTTTGGGCCGGGCGACAAATCTTTATTGCACTGCGGTGGCAACGGCTGTTTATTAATTTTTATTCTTTTAGTAAAAGAGTAAAAATTAATCACACTTTTACATCATATCTTTAGTCAACATTAATCAAACAGTCTCTACAAAAACACATTAAACTCAAATGCTAAAATTTTCAACTCTCTCTTTTTACCTGTTACTTTTTATTACCGGCTTTTCTCAAACAAAAATAAATCCTGCCAATATTGATATTGTAAGGGATAGCTTTGGCGTGCCGCATATTTTTGCAAAAACCGATCCCGAAGTTGCTTATGGCCTTGCCTGGGCTGAGGCCGAAGATGATTTTAAAAGTATGCAGGAAGTTATATTGCCTGCAAAAAACCTGATGGCTGGTGTAATGGGCAAAAAAGGAGCTGCCGGGGATTATGCATTTGCACTTTTTCGCTGCAGAGAAATTACTGAAGAAAAATGGAACACACTTACACCCGCATTTTTAAAATTGATTGATGGTTATTTGCAGGGGTTAAATAATTACGCTAAAAAACATCCCGAAGAAATATTGCATAAAGGTATTTTTCCGGTTACGGCAAAGGAATATATTTCATCATCAGTATTTGCACTAACTATTTTTAATGGAGCCGATAAAGCACTCATCAGAATATTTAACAACAGCGAATGGGAATTGCCAGAGCTAAATAAAAAAGGCAGTAACTCATCTGCCATCAGTGCCGCTAAAACAACTACCGGCGAGGCATTTCTTTTAATAAACGCACACCAGCCAAACACTGGTCCACAGTCGTTTTACGAAGCACATTTATGCAGCGAAGAAGGCTTAAATATTACCGGTGGCTTATTAGCTGGCGGCCCCTGTATTTTACATGGCGTAAATGAAAACCTGGGTTGGGCGCACACAGTAAATTTTTGCGACCGCCTTGATGAATATCAATTAGAGATGAACCCGGATAATGCATTGCAATATAAATTTGACGGGCAGTGGATTAAACTGGAAGTAAAAACAATCAAACTTAAAATAAAAGGTATTCCCATCAACGTAAAAAGAAAAGTATATTGGAGTAAGTATGGCGCCACCATGAAAAACAAGCAGGGCTTTTTTTCTATGCGGTTAGGTGCCAATATGAAGATTGGCGTACTGGATCAATGGTACCAGATGAACAAGGCAAAAAACTTTACAGAGTTTTATGCCGCATTGAACCGCCAGGAGCTTAGCATGTTCAACATTATGTATGCCGACCGTTACGATACAATTTTTTACATAAACAATGCATTGTTACCGGTTAGAGATGCTTCGCCTGAATACGACTGGAAAAGAACTTTGCCGGGTAATACTTCAAAAACATTGTGGACATCATTCAGGCCAGAAAAAGAACTACCCCAATATATAAACCCTGCAAGCGGATTTTTATTCAACACCAATCATTCACCTTTTTTGGCAACTGCCCCTGCAGATAATTTAAAAGCATCGGCTTTTGCAAAAACCGATGGCTGGGAAGATTATAATCTCAACCGAAGTGAACGTTTTGTGGAACTGTTTCCTCAAAACGAAAAGCTCAGTTACGAAAAATTTAAGCAGATAAAATTTGACAAGGAACTGCCTGCGCATTTGCGATATCCATTTCAGTTTGATTCATTATATAATTTAAATGAAAAGGAATATCCCCAACTGGCACCGGTAATAACAACTTTTAAAAACTGGGATAAACGTGGCGATGCAGATAATAAAGGTGCCGCTGTTTTTTTATTAATTTACGAACACCTGAAAGCAACACTGACAGACCGTACACCCAGGCATCTTACCAAACAAGAAAGCATTGGGGCATTTACTTACGCCAGCAACTATATGCAAACAAATTTTGGACGAACAAACTTAACGTTAGGTGAACTTCAAAGATTAGTACGTGGCAATACAGAGTGGCCACTGGGTGGGTTTCCCGACCTGTTATCGCCGCAATGGACAGAACCTATGGCCAATGGTAAATTAAAATCTATTGGTGGCGATGGACTGATTATGTTTGTACGTTTTCAAAAACAAGGCCTGCCAAAAATTGAAACTATTAATACTTACGGTGCCAGCGCCAAACCCGGCAACAAGCATTTTGATGACCAGGTAGAAATGTATTTAAATCAGCAAACCAAACCAATGACGCTGGATAAAGCAACTGTGTATAAAAATGCTGAACGGGTCTATCATCCTGAGTAAAAAAATCTATTTTCTATTAACAACAAACTCTGCAAACTTTACCAATTGCCAGTAAGGTGCCCGGTAACCGTTCTTCTTAAAAAACTCATCAGCCAGTTGCATGGTTTTGTTTTTTACAGCAACATGCATGGCCACAAAACTTTCATTCTTTAATGCCTGGGTTGCACTCATCCCCTCGGGTATCAAGCCAATTTTACCAAAGCGGTTTTTAATCATGCAATAGCCTTTTAGTAATCTGGCTAAGGGCAGTTTCCAGATATTATAATCAATGTTTGCACCTTTGTTTGCTTTTTCCAAAAGTGCATCCATGGCTGCGTTATCAATATGATCTTTAAATAAAGTTTCAGGCTCACGCCATTCCGCAACTACAGATAATTGTGGATCATATTCCAGGTCGGATGGCATTTGCGTTATAAAGTTTTCTACCCCAAAATCGTGCAACCAGTTTACCACGCCTTGAGATGAAATGGTAGAGGGATATTTCCAAACCTGCAAGCCATTTGTGCGGTAAGCGTAAGATGCTACTTCGGAACAAAACATTTCGGTAGTATCATAAAAATTCATTTTAAAATCGTAGGGGATATGGCGCTTCTGTACTTCGTTAAACATCTGTTTTGCAGCCTTTTGTGGCAACATAGAATCTGCCATCATTGCCGGCAAATCGGCCCTGGGCCTCATTACCATAAAGCGCAGTTTTTTATCGCTTTCATATTGTGCTACCGATGCAATGGCAACTCCCTTTTCAATATGAGCTTCAATTAAAAATGGTTCTTTTGTTTTTTCATCAACATAAATCAGTGCTATGTGAGAGAAATTTCCCGGGTAATCATTACCTCTTGATATCAACGCCGAAACTTCTGCACCACCTCTTGAAACCAATAGATCACCACTGTGTACTTCAATACCAAAAATAGATGCTGCGGGTGTTGATGATTTTTCATTTTTCACCAATAAAGCAGCAGGAAATTTTAAGTTGCTGGTCTGGAGTAAAATTTCTTCAACTGCAGCACGTAATCCATACAATAAAGTGTAAACAGCGTTTCTTTCTGCAGGTACATTCATATCCCAATGCTGCGATTGTTGTTTTATAAGATTGCGAAGCCTGTTGTAGTAATCAGTAATCCACGGAATTTGATTTTGCTTAACAGCAACCAGCGAAGCAATTATAAAAAAATCATGCTGTACTTTATGCCAGTTTGTATCTGTTGCATTTATGTTTTTAGTTTCAAGATTGGCAACATCTTTTTCTGCAATTGCTTTGTAATTATTGATAAGAGAATCCAGTTTTATACTATCCATTTGCTTTGCCTGCCTGAAAAGTTCTTCCATCTGAAGCCACTGTGCATCACGGTTCCAGGCAAAAGGCTTTTTACCGGTTTCCACTATAAAATCTTTTTTATTTGAATCAGGAATTAGCAGCAGAAGGTAAATCACAGCCAGCGAAGAAATAAAATATAGAATTTTTTTAGC
>JANMBZ010000199.1:0-3045 GCA_031360765.1 Chitinophagaceae bacterium | reverse complement strand
AATGTCTTTATCCTTTACCATGCCAATAACGAAGTGTACTGCCGTCTTTTCAGCACTCACGGCTGACGACTCTCCACTCACTACATCCAACTGATTGAGCAACTGTTTAATCCCATCTTCATTATGAGCTACATCCAGTACAATTGTTGGTTTGCTGCTGATAACATCCCAGCGGCCATAAAGTCCGGTTAGTTTTTTTACATTTTTAAGTGCATATTTTTCATGTGATTTTTTAATTGTAAAACCAAGTTTCATTAATATACCTTCGGCACATAAAACGGTGCAAATGTTTTTGGTTTGATAAAACCCGTTGAGATCAAGTTCAAAGGTTTCAGTAATTTGATGTTCGGTATTTGTAACATCGCAACTGAGTAATTTCATGCTGTAATTGATATTTGAAGCTATATATTCATCCTGGGCAAAATAGATGGGAGCATTGCAATCTTTTGCTTTTTGGGCGAAGACATTTTTTGTTTCGGGTAAATATTCGCCAATAACAACGGGTGTTTTAGGTTTGATAATGCCTGCTTTTTCCCATGCAATTTTTTCCAGTGTACCGCCCAGTATATCCACATGATCGTAACCGATGTTGGTTATGATGGATAGGATGGGGGAGATGATGTTTGTACTATCTAACCGGCCACCAAGGCCGGTTTCAATAATTGCAATATCAACTTTTTCTTTTTCAAAATAATCAAAAGCCATGGCAACGGTAAGCTCAAAAAACGAAGGTTGAATCTGTTCTGAAATGGTTTTTGTACGCTCAACAAAATCAACCACAAATTGCTGGCTTATCTCCCGATAGCCATCGGGATCGCCAATTTTTATCCGCTCCCTGAAATCTTTTAAATGGGGTGAAGTATATAAACCGGTTTTGTAACCAGCCTGTTGCAAAATAGCAGCCAGCATGTGACTGGTGCTGCCTTTGCCATTGGTGCCTGCAATATGTATGCTCTTAAATTTTGTTTGCGGATTATCAATGGCATTGCAAAGATCAATGGTGTTGTGCAAATCTTCTTTGTATGCGGCTACGCCAATGCGGCTGTACATGGGCAGTTGAGCGTAGAGATATTCAATGGTTTGTTGGTAGGTCATTTGTTTTGTACGATGTTGGTTGTTGAATGTACAACAGCAAATGTAGGTAAAGCTGAATAATGATATAAAGTACAAGAGTGTCCTTCTGCTACGCTCAGGATAAACTGCCATTGAAGCTGAATAATAGTCCTGATGCCGGGCCTAAAAAAAGAATCACGCAAAGGCGCAAAGTGATAAAGGCGCAAAGGCTTTGATATTTATCAGGAAAAACTTTGCTTCTTTGCGACTTTGCGTGGAAAAATTACATCACTCTAAAATTAAATGAAAGAGTAACCATTTCTTCTTGACCCCCTTTACTAAATTCTACATTTGGTAAGATCTCTTTTATTTTACTTGCGTATTTAGAATCTGTGCTAGTGGATCCTTTTGCAAATGATACAAAAGTACCTTTGCCTGCAGGTGTAACTTTAATAACAGCATTGATTTTGGCAGGAGGTAAATCACCTACAAAAATATAATTATTTACAATGGTTCGGTTGCCACTTATGATTTGTACTCCACCACCGGTTCTTCCGCCGGGTTTATCGCCATAACTGTCGGGTTTGCCATTGGGGCTTCCGGCATCGCCTTTGCCACCCGGTTTGTTGCCTTGGTATTTATAACCGTTGTCTTCGGTAGCGCCATTACCAGTGCCGCCTTTCGGGCCATTATAACCCGCAATTTTTGGCTTTTGAGGTTTGGGGGCAGGTGGCGTTGGTGTTGTTACTACTGCAGGTGTTGTAACTTTCGGCGTTGTTTTAATAGGTTTTGTTACCGGTGCCGATTCTGCATCTGTGTTTTCATCTGTCTTTATTTCTTCGGCTGTTTCATTTTTAACGGGTGTTGATTGTGGGGCAGATGCGGTTTCATCAGCTGGTGCTTTTTCGCCTTTTATGAGTGGCTGAACATCGCCAAAACCTTCAATATCGTTACCAAGATTTATCTCAATAAATTCTTCTGCAATTTTGGGGGCAGGCGGTGTGTTTTTCCACGACACCAGCAGTGCTATTAAAAGTATAGCACCACAAATAAGGCCAGTGTAAATAAATGCCTTCCTGTTTTTTTCTGCTTCAAATGTTGCCGACATAATATTTGTATTACTCATCTCAAAGTTAATTGATTATATACAAACGATGCAATACCGTGCCCCATTTCACAGCCGGTGTTAAGGTTTTAACATTATTGCAACTATGTTTTAATGCGGCTGCCAAACAGCATGCTCCCAATACGAACCATATTGCTGCCGGCTTCCAGCGCAAATTGAAAATCGGCACTCATACCCATGGACAGGGTTTGGAGTTTTATGTTTTGTGTTTTGTGTTGGGCGTTTGTATCAAAAAGTTTTTTCAGGTAGGTAAATTCTTTATTTATAAGCTCATTATCTTCTGTAAAAGAAGCCATACCCATCAAGCCAATGATTCGGATATTTTTCAATTCGTGTACTGAGCCTGTCGAAGTATCGTGTAATTGGATTAATTCGTGTAACTCCTTTTCATCCAATCCGAATTTGGTTTCTTCTTTAGAGATGTGGATTTGCAAAAGGCAATCAATAATGCGGTTATTTTTCAAGCCCTGTTTATTTATTTCTTTCAACAAATTAAAACTATCAACTCCGTGAATGAGATGGACAAATGGTGCAATGTATTTTACTTTATTGCTTTGCAGGTGGCCGATAAAATGCCAGTGGATATCTTTTGGAAGTTGCTCGTATTTATCAACCAGTTCCTGCACGTAATTTTCGCCAAAATCACGTTGGCCGAGGTTGTATAGTTCAATTATATCTTCTGCAGGCTTGGTTTTGCTTACAGCTACCAGAGTTGCCTTTTTGGGTGCAAGTAATGCTGTAATGGCTAAATATTTTTCTTTATTTACAGGCATAATATAAATACCCTGCAATGGGTATGTACAGTTTTATGGTGAAGTTTATCTTTATTAAAACAAATATACAGTATGAAACTAAAACTGGCCTGT
>JANMBZ010000187.1:0-29681 GCA_031360765.1 Chitinophagaceae bacterium | reverse complement strand
CCTAAAACGGCAGCGGTGGTTATAGCATCCTGGCCAAAAGTTTCATAAAAATCGCCTACCCTAAAAAGCAATATGGCATCAGGGTATTTAGCCTTGATGGCATTGTGTTGTTGCATTAAGGGAGTTTCAGCAGTTGCTTTGGCCATAGTTGGCAAATTTAACTCCAATCATTAAAAGAATTGATTTTTTTTAATCTGCATTATAAATCAGCATCAGTAATATCAGCAGATTTCATCATCGCTTTCTGCAAGCCTAATTTGAGAGATTTATTGGCATGTACCGGAACAGATATTCGGACTATGCTACCTTGCTTTGCATAGATATGGTGACTCCCATTTATTCTTGCAAGATGCCAGCCTTTGGATTCAAGCAATTTGCAAAATTCTTTTCCAGATATTGTTTTCATACAGCAATTTCAAATATCTGGGTATTTTCAGTTTCAGGAAATTCCACATCCACCATCAAACAACCTTCTACAGCTTCGTAAATATTTTGCAATAATTCTTCAAAGGTATCGCCCTGGGTTGCGCAACCGGGTATCGCAGGCACTTCTGCCCAGTAACCGCCCTCTTCTGCTTTGTGTACGTGAACTTTAATTTTCATATTCTTCTGTTTGTATAAAGATAATTAATTCTCCTGCTTCGTCAATATCTCTTTCTTCATTTTTTCCCAAAGCCCATCAAAGGTCTGGTGGTTTTCGTCCTTCCATTTTGTGCTGAAAGTTTTCATTTTTTCGTTGCGGTCGTCTTTGGTTAAAGCAAAAAAGGCTTTTATAGCTTCGGTATCATTTTCAAAAGCCAGTTGGTTGTAAATTTCTTTTAACTGTTGCTCTTTGCGTATGTTGCTGTGGGCAATATCAATCTCCATTTCTTCACGCAGCATTACTTTTTCATCGTAACTGCCCGATGGTAACATGGTTTTTGCTATTACCGGCATCAGTTCTATCAGCATTAAAATAAAAACGATGAGGTAATACCTGAATTGCAACGCTGCATTATTCTTTAATAAATTCGTCAACGCCTCCACCCTTGTTAAAAACCCATTGTTGAGGTATGCAGTAAAATTGCTTTCTTCTGCTTTTATTTTATTATCAATTTCTTTTAAAGCTGCATCAGTACTGTCTAATTTGGGTTGGGTTTCTTTTAGCATAACCTGATACTCGCCGTCTAATTTCTGGTACTCATTTCTTTTGGCAATGGCAATATCTTTAATGCCAACTTTGCCGGTGCCACCACTGCCATCGGTTTCTGCAATAAAATTATTTCTTGCATTGTTTACTGCATCATATTTTAAATGCAGTTCTGTTTTTAAAGTTGTTCTTTCTTTTACCAAAGCTTCTTTGGGTGTTTTGTACAATACAGTTAACTCCTGCTGTTTTAACATTTTCTTTTTTTCATTATCGAGCGATGTCTGTAGTTTTATTTCTTTATCAAACATATACAGCACAGCTGGCTGCGCCATAAACGTACCGATGGTAAGCGCAAGTAAGCCCCTGAATAAAAGCGGCACCAATTTTCTCTTGTTAAATTTTGTAATGCCTTTTATTAAGGCCCTGTCAATAGTGAGGATGATAAAACCCATAAACAATCCCAATGCAACAGCAAGCAAAACAGAATCAACAATTGTACTGAAAAAATAAGTCCATGTAAAAGTTGCAAATGCCCAGGTTGCAAGCACGGTCATACCGATTATCTTATACCGGTTTCTGTCAACAACCGAATCAACCAGTATTTCTTTTTCGGCAGTTGAGAGCCACCACAAAAAATGGGTAAACTGATTTGGTACGTAAGTTTCTCTTTTAGAAACAGCAATATTTTTTTGCATGATATAAATAATTAGATGATACTTACTGGTATGTTTAATTGTATAAACTTTACAGTAAATTATATAAATGCATCAATAGCGGAGTGGAGTTGAAGAGTTGCAAAATAGTTATTCTTTGGAGGTTTAACGGCATAACAGACCAGTTATTTTTTAAAAGAAGACACATTAACAGTTTATTACAAACCCCGCTTAAACCAGTGGTGTAAAAAAACATCCAATTGGTATATCTTTGCACCCATTTTAACGCAGGGAATTTTTTAAAATAAAAAAACGAATATGAAACGAATTTTAAGTGTGGCTTTTTTAATGATATCAGTGGCTTTTACTACAAAAGCACAGGCTCCAAAAGGTATGGGTAACAGCGATCCGGAAGCTAAAAAAATACTGGATGCAGTAAGTGCTAAATTCAAGACTTTTAAATCTGTACAATCTAACTTCAGTTTAAAAATAGAGAATGCATCTAACAAGGTTTTAGGCAATAAAAAGGGTACCATTTACATGAAGGGCACAAAATACCGCATTAAAGTAGCGGGGCAGGATATTTTTAGTGATGGAAGCAATGTATGGACCGTTGACCCTGCCGCTAAAGAAATTACTTTAACAAAACTTGACCCTTCCAACAACACCATTACTCCGCAAAAACTTTTTACCAATTTTTACGATAAAGACTTTTTGTACAAATTAAACAGCGATGCAAAAGGTATTCAGGAAATTGAATTAACACCGATTGATAAATCTAAACTTTTTCATAAAGTAATTGTGTTCATCAACAAGGCCACAAAAAGCATTACATCAACCAAAATTTTTGAAAAGGCAGGCAACCGTTATACATATACCGTAAGCGGTATGAATACGAATGCAACCATTGCGGATGCAATGTTTACATTCAACCAAAAAAATTATCCGGGAATGGAGTTGGTGGATTTGAGGTAGATTGCCACAGAAGCACGGAAACACAGAAAATATATTAATTGAATCGTTGCCTGAAAATGGTAACGATTTTTATTTGCCCCAACGGTAAGATTCGTTTTGTAATCCAGCTAAATCAATAACCCGGTCAACAACTGTAGCAGCCACTTCTTCAATAGTTTTTGGTTTACTGTAAAATGAAGGTGTTGCCGGGCAAATAATTCCTCCGGCAAGGGTTATGGTTTCCATATTGCGGATGTGGATGAGGTTGTACGGTGTATCACGTACCACACAAATCAGTTTTCTTCTTTCTTTTAAAATAACATCGGCGGCACGGCTTATCAAATCGTTTGAAATACCGGTGGCAATACGACCCAGTGTACCCATACTGCATGGTATAATGATCATGGTATCATATTGGCCGGAGCCTGATGCAAAGGGTGCAACAAAATCCTGCTGGCTGTATTGTTTCAGTTTATAACTATTAAAATTTTCATTATCTAATTCAATCTTCCAGACTTCTTTGGCATTGGTTGTCATAATCAGGCTCAGTTCTTTAACCTGGTTGTTAAGTTGCTCTAACTTTTTAAGCAATACATCAGCGTAAATAGAACCACTGGCACCGGTTACTGCAATCACAATTTTTCTGTTCATTTCTCCGTTTATATTTATCTAAGCTACAAACAAATTTATATGCAAATTGTTTTTCGCCTGCTTTTAATAGCTATTATATTGATTATTCTGGTTGCTTTTTGATTTTACGAAATACAGAAATAACCGATATTAAAGGCTGTGCAATTCATTTTTTTACCGTTCAAAATTGTAATTTACCGATTCAATTTTTTGAATGAGTGCACCAAAACTACAGAGAAGCTTAGGTCTGTTTCAATCTACAGTTGTAAATATGATTGATATGGTGGGCATTGGCCCATTCATCACCCTGCCCATTGTAATGGGGCTGATGGGCGGCATGTTTTTATATGCCTGGATTGCCGGTGCAATACTTTCTTTAATTGATGCCATGATATGGAGTGAACTGGGCGCTGCGTACCCGTTAGCAGGCGGCAGTTACAATTTTTTAAAAGAAGCTTACGGCAAAAATGGTATGGGCCGCATGATGAGTTTTTTGTACGTGTGGCAAACCATTATACAGGCGCCATTGGTTGCAGCATCGGCTGCTATTGGGTTTTCGCAATATTTAGGATATCTCGTTAAGTTGGGGCCAATTGAACAAAAATTAGTTTCTGCAGCCGTTATAGTTTTTGTTACCATTTTATTATATCGTAAAATTGACAGCATTGGCAAAATTGCGGTACTACTCTGGACCGGTGTAATACTCACCATTGGCTGGATAATTATCGGCGGCATTGCCCATGGTAATTTTTTACAACCACTTAAAGATATCAATGCAGATTTTAGCTGGGGGCAACTGGCATCTTTTGCATTTGGACAGGCATGCATAAAATCTATTTACAGTTACCTGGGTTATTACAATGTTTGTCATTTAGGCGGAGAAATAAAAAACCCCGGCAAAAATATTCCACGCAGCATGTTTATTTCTGTTATTGGCATTGCCGTTTTATACCTTGCTATGAATACGAGTGTAAGCAGTGTTATACCCTGGCAAGAAATAAAACAATGGCAGGATACCGGTGTAAACAATTTTGTTGTAAGCACTTTTATTGAAAGGCTGTATGGTATTGCTGCAGCCAATACCATTACTGTAATGATTTTATGGGTGGCACTGGCATCCTTGTTCGCTGTTATGCTTGGCTACTCACGGGTGCCATATGCAGCGGCCGTTGATGGCGCATTTTTTAAGGTGTTTGCCAAACTGCATCCCACAAAAAATTTCCCATACATTTCTTTACTAATACTTGCTGCATTTGCATTTGTTTTTAGTTTACTTTTTAGAATGAGCGATGTTATCAGTGGCATTCTGGCCATGCGCATTATGGTGCAGTTTATTGGGCAGGCAGTTGGTGTGGTTATACTTCGCAAACGCAATGGCAGCAGTCATCTGCCTTATAAAATGCCTTTGTATCCCCTACCGGTAATATTGGCCATTGCCATGTGGTTGTTTGTATTTTACTCAACCGGTTTTGCGGTTATCAAATCTTTTTTAATTGTTTTTGGAACCGGTATTGTGGTGTATTTTATTTATGCAAAGCTGCAAAATCAATGGCCCTATAAAACTATTGCAGAACCAACACTTGCTGATGAAATAGAAAAAACAGGTGAATGATATTTACAAATCTGGTAAAAAATCTATTTCTAAAAACGTATGCTCTTTTAAATTGAAAGCCATACAATAACTGCCATTAGTAATAACAAGGTAAGGTACTTTTAAAGTTATATTGTATCGCAATACCTGGTCCAGCACAGCTTTGTCCAATGCAACATTCATCTCCTTACATTCAACAATCATCCATGGTTTTGTATTGGCATCATACAGCACAATATCAAAACGCTTTTTAAGTTCACCCAGTTTAATTTCTTTCTCGATGGCAATTAAAGAAGCCGGATATTTTTTTATTTGGGTAAGATATTGCAGAAAATTCTGCCGCACCCATTCTTCGGGAGTAAGTATTACCCAGCGTTTGCGAAATTCATCAAAGATAAATTCCTTCCCTTTCTCTTCTTTTATTTTTGGTTGATATGGGGGATATTCAATTTTGATCATGGGCATAAAACCAACTTCAGGCTTAAAATTTTGTATCTTTATTGTTATATTAAAATGAAACGGAAAGATATGAAGTCAAAAGCAGAAATAGTAAACAACTGGTTACCAAGATACACCGGTGAAAAATTAGAAAACTTTGGTGAATATATTTTACTTACCAATTTCAGCAATTATGTAAACATGTTTGCTGAGTGGAATGAGGTAAAAATTATAGGCCTTGACAGGCCCATGCAATGTGCCACAGCCAACAACATCACAATCATCAATTTTGGTATGGGAAGCCCCGGAGCGGCTACGGTGATGGATTTGCTGAGTGCTATAGAACCCAAGGCTGTACTGTTTTTGGGTAAATGTGGTGGCCTTAAAAAACGTAATAAACTCGGCGATCTTATCTTGCCAATTGCTGCTATCAGGGGCGAAGGTACCAGCAACGATTATTTTCCTCCGGAAGTACCGGCATTACCAGCCTTTGCTTTGCAGAAAGCCATTTCAACAACTATCAGGGATGCATCATGCGATTACTGGACCGGTGTTTGTTACACCACCAACAGACGTGTTTGGGAGCATGATGAAGTATTTAAAGAATATCTGCAAAAAGTAAGGGCCTATGCCATTGATATGGAAACAGCCACGATTTTTACAGTTGGTTTTTACAATAAAATTCCAACCGGCGCTTTGCTGCTGGTTAGCGATAGCCCCATGGTTCCGGAAGGAATAAAAACCGAAGAGAGCGATAAAAAAGTTACTACAGAATTTGTGGAGCGTCATTTAAAAATTGGTATTGATTCTTTAAAACAACTTATTAATGACGGCTTAACTGTACGACATTTAAAATTTTAAATTATGCAACGTATAATCTTTTTACCGATTATTTTTTTATTAACCATATCTGCAGGAAATTGTAATACCAAAGAGAAAGAAGCAGAAAAAATAAAAGAAAAAAAAGAAGATACATTTAAAGGCAGACTGGAAATTAAGGCCATCTGCATGAATTACACAGTAAAGCTTACAGAAGGAAATATAGACACTTCAATAATTACTGGCATCTGGACAGATGAAACAACAAAAACAACTTACAGCAATGTTTTTGCTTTGCAAAACCCCTGCAACTTTCCCGAAAATATAAAACAGGGAGATGAATTTTATTTTAAGATTGATACAGCCAGCTCAAAACCCTGCATGGTTTGCATGGCTTACTATCCTGTTCCCCCTAAAAAACTCGCCATTAAAATAATTAATAAATAAATGCAGCCTCTTTTAAAAATTGAAGGGCTCCAAATTAATTTTACAGCCGATGGTTACACATCTGAAGCTGTAAAATCAAATTCATTTACTGTTAATAAAGGAGAACTTGTTGCTATTGTAGGCGAAAGTGGTTCAGGTAAATCGGTTACTGCTTTATCCATTTTACAATTATTGCCAAAGCAGTCTGCTGTATCAGGTAAAATTTTATTTTTTAATGAAGATAAAGAACCTGTTAATCTTTTAAAATTATCAGCCAAAGAAATAAACAGCATCCGGGGTAATGAAATTGGCATGATTTTTCAGGAACCGATGACATCACTAAACCCTGTTTTTACATGCGGCTACCAGGTTATGGAAGCCATTCAACTGCATCAGAAAGTAAAAAAAGAAACTGCCAGGCAAAAGACAATTTTGCTTTTTGAAAAAGTAAAATTACCTGATCCCGAAAATTTAATTCAGCGCTACCCACATGAACTGAGTGGCGGACAAAAGCAACGGGTAATGATTGCCATGGCTATGAGTTGCAACCCCTCTTTATTAATTGCTGATGAACCTACTACCGCATTGGATGTAACAGTGCAAAAAACAATTCTTGAACTTATAAAATCACTGCAAACAGAAAACAATATGGGTGTAATTTTTATTACGCACGATCTTGGAGTTGTGGCAGATATTGCTGATAAAATAATAGTAATGCGGCAGGGCGAAATTGTGGAGCAGGGTTTTGCCAAAGATATTCTACAAGCTCCCAAACACCCGTACACAAAGGCTTTACTGGCCTGCCGCCCCGCAGGAAAAACAAAAGGGATGAGATTACCGGTTGTTAGCGATTTTATTAAACAAGAAGAAAAGGTACAAGTAACAAGTTACAAGCCACAAGAAAATGTCCATCATCCCGATGGACTCTTCGATTCAGAAAAAGAACCACAAATAACAAACAACAAACAACAAACAACTGTTCTTGAAATAAAAAATCTACAAGTCCATTTTCCTGTAAAGAAAAATATATTTGGAAAGGCAACACAATATTTTAAAGCAGTTGATGATGTAAGTTTTACGGTACAGCAAGGCGAAATTGTAGGCCTGGTTGGCGAAAGCGGTTGCGGTAAAACAACTTTGGGCCGCAGTATTTTGCAATTGATTAAACCAACATCAGGTAAAATTTTACTGAATGGAAAAGACCTTACGCAAACCAACGCAGAAGTATTGCGTAAGATGCGGAAAGATCTGCAGATTGTTTTTCAGGATCCGTATGGGTCATTGAACCCACGCATTACCATTGGAGATGCCATACTGGAACCATTGAAAGTACATTCGGTTTTAGCAAACAACAAACAACGCAAAGAAAAAGTGATGGAGCTGCTGGAAAAGGTAAGTCTTGATACAAGCCACTTTAACCGCTACCCCCACCAGTTCAGCGGCGGGCAAAGGCAACGCATCTGCATTGCACGGGCATTGGCACTCAATCCTTCTTTTTTAATTTTTGATGAGAGTGTTTCGGCATTGGATGTAAGTGTGCAGGCACAGGTTTTAAATTTGCTGAACGATCTGAAAGCTGAATTTGGGTTTACGGCTATTTTTATTTCGCACGATCTGTCTGTTGTGCATTATATCTGCAACCGCATACTGGTAATGTATAAAGGCAAGATTGTGGAGGAAGGAACCGCCGACCAGGTTTATAATAACCCCGCAAATGACTATACCAAAAAGCTCATTAGTGCTATCCCCGGTAAAAATATAGTTCAATTTTCATAACTGTCAATGGCACGGTAATCATTATAATTATTAAAGCCATAAAAATTCTTTGCTGATGGATGGAAGTTGAACAGTATTTTTTTCAACTGTTCCCTCAACTGTTCATCCAACGGCTCTTCCTTTTTTATTTTTTTATCAGTCATGCTGGTTAGCTTATCATCAGTTGAAATATTTTTTTCATCTTCGGGCTGTAAACCACTGATTCCTATTTTCCATTCATCTTCTTTTTTAACACGGTACTTAAAAAAGTACACAACGCCTTTTTTATCAAGATATGCCGCCGGTTGTTTTTTTATAAAAACTATTGAATCTACCCTATTATAATTTTTATCTGCAATTAAAAAACTCCGGGCCATATCCGTTTGGTTTTTATACCTCGCCGGAAACTTATCCAATCGGTTTATCTTTTCAAGCTTAGTATACAACTTGCTTCTGTAGCCGTCTTCAGCAGCCAGGTTTAATAAAATACTATCGGCAACCGGTTTGTTATTTCTAAGCAGTAAACCAACCGTTGTAATCCTTACCGCAGCATCTTTCGATTGTAACAGCCTTTCAAAAAAGAGCTGTACATTTTTTTTCTTATCGTAAAATGGCATCAGCAAAACGCTGTAATCATCAAGGTCGCTTTTATCATACCCATCGTAACTTACAACACTGGTAACTTCATCATCCTTCTCCTTTACCAATTCCTGCTGCATCGTTTCTTCATCTTTTATCTGCATCTTTTTCAGTTCAACCTTTGCATCAAAATATATTTTTGTAAAATAGCTTTCGTAATCTGCCGTAGTTACCAGGTTACTATCAACCAATGAAACCAGCAGCGAAAACACATCATCTTTATAATCATTCAATGTAGATAGTTGCAACAATTCCGGAAACAGATTTTTTGCCAGTAGCAACGAATCGCCCAGTTGCCCAAACAAACTACTGTAATCATAACTTTCCGAAAACACAGGCAGGTCCTGCATTATCAGCTCTTTAAATAAAGCATAGGCTTCTTTGGTTTTATGCCTGGCAAGTGCTTTAAAAACTTCATTTTGAAAAAGGCTGGTATCAGCAGTTTGCTCATAAATCTTTTTAAGCAATTTTACAACCACTGGTTTTGAACTGTCCTGTATATATCCCAGTTCGGTAATCAGTTTTGTTTTAGTATCAAAGTATTCCCTGTCAGTAATATTCAATCTTGCAATGGCCGCTTCAATTTGTGGCACACCATTTTCACCATAGTAAAGACTGTTGATAGATTGTTGTGCTTTTTTTTGTGTTGCGCTGTCTTTACTAAACAGGTCGGCAAAAAATTCATTTAACCTGCTGCCATAAATATCCCTGCCCAGTTTTTTTTCCTGCGGCCGTATGCTGTTAAAAAAACTATGTATAAAACTACTTTCTTCCGATAAAGTATCGCCCATGGTAACCAACCCAAAAGTGTAATTATCCTTAAGCATCGTCATGCGGTTGATAGTGCGTGATGAGCCTGTATCACGCAAGCTGAAGCGGTATGCCTTCACATTATTATTCAGCATAACCGAATCTTTCTTATACAAAACCATCGTCCCGTTTTCTAAATACGTTTTTATCTCATCGCTCATAAAAGCGGCTGAATCCTTTGCATAAAAATATTTTGGATACTCCTGAATACTTACACCAATCATTTCTCCGGTTGTGTCGCTCCTGAACAAACCATTCTTTGTTTTTGGCCAATAACTAAAATAATTGCTTCCATTATTACCATTGGCCATTTCATTGGTAACATTTTCGGTAAGCTCACGTATGGCATTATCTATTGCAGGTGCAACCGGCGTGCTTACTGTAAAGTGCATAAATGTATCAATGAATGCCGCTGGTTCTTTGTATTGAAACCCGGTAAAGTTGAAGGAATTTAAAAAACTATTGTAATCCGTTTTATTTGTTTTGCTTTTTGCTGCAACAACATAATAGTGTGGTCCTTTAATTATGTACCTGGCAAATATGGTTGAGCCATCTTTTAATTGTTCCTTTACATCCAGACATGGGTAACCCTTGCAGGTGCTGCGTTGCCGGCTGATTTGCTTGTCAAAATTATCAGGGTTTCTAAACGATTCTTCAATCAGCGTCAGATCAAAATCATCTTCTTCCAAAAAACGAAAATTATAAATTGATTTTTTAAACACGATATAAGCATCACCGGTTGTTTTATCAACGGCTTCGTATTCCCAACGGTTTATCCAGTCGGGGTTATTGGTATTCAGATGCTCAACAGGTTGCTGCGGAAATTTTATGGTAAAGCCTCCTTGCGCCGGTTTAAAATCAATTGGGTTATTTAATTCTGCTTTTAATTGTATGGATGAAAAAAAGCGCTGTGCTTCTTCGCCATTAACGTAATTTTCTTTACCGCTCATTTTAAAAACCAGCACTTCAAACGGGGTAATAAAAATATTGTATCGCTGCAGATCTCCACGGCGGGTGCGGTTGCTGATATCTAAGCCCGTGTATCCGTTTTTAGTAATTGTTTTTTTAGATAAAATTTTGCCCGGAATGTTCTCGTACAAAATACTATCTACTTTATTTAAAACATCTTTTTCGCTTTGCCCCTGAAATGCTGCATACGTTTTTACACGGGTTACCAGGTAATAGGCACCATTACTCATATCGGAGTATTGCCTTCTGTCTAATTGCCTGTAATCATTACTGAGCCTGAATAACGGCCCGGGCATGGCTACCGTAAAAAAGCCATCCTCAGCGGTTTGTGTGGCAAATTTTACGGGCACTTTCTTTTTATCAACTGCATCTTTTT
The DNA here is from genome assembly GCA_031360765.1 of Chitinophagaceae bacterium. Taxonomy (GTDB): domain Bacteria; phylum Bacteroidota; class Bacteroidia; order Chitinophagales; family Chitinophagaceae; genus Ferruginibacter. The sequence goes on along the minus strand of JANMBZ010000187.1, from coordinate 18,492 downwards.
GTAAAGCATCACGGTCGCTCATGTATATGGGCCGCAGGTTGTAACCCATTTTACGCAACAGTTCAATTACGCCTCTCGGGCCTGGCAAATGTGCTGCACCAACGCCTGCAAACAAGGCGCTTTTTTTCATAATGGTATCCATCGAATTTGCCTGTATTTCATTTCTTTTATAAAGAAATTTTTCTGTAAAGGCTTCCGACCGGTCCATCTTCCTGTCTAAAGAATCCATCAGGTCCAGATCGCCCCGGCGATAAGCATCCTGTGTTTTTTCTAAAATATCGTAGTTTGATTCTTCATCCGTATCAAAAGATTTTTGTTTTTTTTCTTTGGCCATATCGGTGTAAGCCTGCATCATGATTTTTTCTGTTTCAAAATAATCCTCAACACCGGTTGCACGTTTGCCTAATTTTTTCCCGGTTTGATAAATGTAGAGATCCAGAAACGTATCTTCTTCAAAGTCTTCCTGTTCTTTATACGACCTGTAGAGCAAACTGTTTACAATCGTTGGTTCGGTACTCATGGCAGCTTTCAGCTCTTCATCGTATTTTGCAATGCGGAACGAATTTTCGTTCAAGTAATCGCCCCGGGGAACCTGCACAAACTCCATATAGTTTTCTTTTATGCGGTTCATGTTCACCATTTCGCCCTGCCATACTTCCGGATTAAGCTCAAGCGCAACCGCATCAACACTTTTAAGTGCCAGGTAAAACGAATCGCTTAAATGAAAAACCATTTTGCTGCTTACATGCATAGTGCCAAACAGATATGATGGTTTTGTTAACCCATTACCGGTAATTTCCCACAGCAGACTGGGATATTTTGGGGCCGCTTTTTTTTGGCCGCAAACAGTAATTGAACAAAACAATAAAACAGCAAGCAGGGTGTTAAAGGGTTTTATAAACATTACAGTTGAGATTAATAAAAAAGATGGGTACTGTTATAAAGATGCACAGAACTGAACAAACCACAAAATTATGTTGAGTATTTAACGGTTTATATACTGTTTTTAAACAATTGCAGATTTTAGCGTGTAATAATAATATTTAACTTCAAAAATCTGCCTGTAATTTACTACCTTTGGCTTCTTTAAATCATGCCGTAACATGATAAATGTCCTCCGCAAAGGGCTAAATCTCTGTAACACTACAGTACGTGCATGTAACACCAATTAAATTAAACACGTTACATGAAATTATCACAATTCAGATTCGACCTTCCCTTAAACCTGATTGCCCAAAACCCTACCAAACGCCGTGAAGACAGCCGCATGATGGTGATTGACCGCAAAACCGGCAATATCGAAAACAAACACTTTAAAGAAATACTCGATTATTTTGATGATAAGGATGTGTTTGTGGTTAACAACACCAAGGTTTTTCCGGCACGTATGTATGGCCGCAAGGAAAAGACCGGTGCTAAAATTGAAGTTTTTTTACTGCGTGAATTGAACAAAGCAAACAAGCTTTGGGATGTAATTGTTGACCCGGCCCGTAAAATACGTGTAGGTAATAAATTATATTTTGGTGAGAGTGATGAACTGGTTGCCGAAGTAATTGACAACACTACCAGCCGTGGCCGTACCATCCGTTTTTTATGGGATGGCACCGATGATGAATTCAGGGGCATGCTTGAAATACTTGGCGAAACACCTTTGCCAAAATACATTAAGCGCAAGCCGGATGAAGAAGATAAAGAGCGTTACCAAACTGTTTATGCCAAACATGAAGGTGCGGTTGCTGCGCCAACTGCAGGCTTGCATTTTAGCCAGGAACTGATAAAAAGGCTGGAGATAAAAGGTATTCGTTTTGCAGAAGCAACATTACACACAGGCCTTGGAACCTTTCGCCCTATTGAGGTGGAGGATTTAAGCAAACATAAAATGGATGCCGAATATTACCGCATTGAAGAAACAGCCTGCAATATTGTAAACAAGGCAAAAGAAGGCGGCCACCGCATTTGCTCTATCGGTACAACTACCATGAGGGCGATGGAATCTTCTTTTACTGCGCAAAAATTATTAAAACCTTCAGAAGGCTGGACAAACCATTTCATTCATCCGCCTTACAACTTTAATATTGCCGATTCATTAGTAACCAATTTTCATTTGCCAAAAACCAGCTTGCTGATTATGGCCTGTGCATTTGCCGGTTACGATCTGATGATGGAAGCTTATAAAAAAGCGATAAAAGATAAATACCGTTTCTTTAGTTATGGAGATGCGATGTTGATTCTCTAAAATATTTACAAAGATTTTTTAATCTCCGCCGCTGGCGGAGATTTTTTTTACCACAAATTACACGAATTGTCACGAATTGTCACGAATGCTTTCAATAACTAACAATTCGTGTATTAGTGTAATTCGCAAAATTGGTGGTGTATAAAATAAAGAAGCCCGGATAAAAATCCAGGCCGTTTAATCCAATATCCTATGAAAAACCATAATTAAGACGCTCAAACAGGGCTATTTGTTGCAAAGGATTTGTTAACAGTTTTAATTAACTTTAGCTAACTAAAACAAACGAACATGAAAACCATTCAACAATGGCTGAGTGAATACGGCGAAAGCCACCAGGATGATACCAACAAAACCATTCACTGGATCTGCGTTCCATTGATATTTTTTTCAATAGTTGGACTGCTTTACAGCATTAAGTTGCCATTTGTAATTGCAGGCATACCACTGAATGTTGCCATGATAGTGCTGGCATTAACTACCATTTATTATTTCTCCCTTTCCCGAACGTTATGGATAGGTTTATTTTTATTTGCGCTGTTGTGTTTGTGGATTTGTAATGTAATTGAGCAGGCTAACTTTATGCAACTGTGGTTATTTTGCATTATTGTTTTTGCACTTGCGTGGATAGGCCAATTTTACGGCCATAAAGTAGAAGGCAAAAAACCATCTTTTTTAAAAGACATTCAGTTTTTAATGATTGGCCCGGCCTGGCTAATGAGTTTTATTTATAAGAAATTGGGAATAGGAATATAGCTTCAAGGGGAATAGCCGCAAGGGAGAAGCATAAACTTTTCAGCAGATTCCAAAAATAAAAACTACAATGAATTTGAAGTTTGCCCCCTTGAAGCTTGTAACTTGTCGCTTTCTTTTACAATCCAAACAATCCCTTATTCAGCAACTGCAATGTTGTTTCCTTATCGGCCCGTGCAATTAATAAAGAAACATTGTGTTTACTGCCGCCGTAGCTTACCATGCGTACCGGTATCGGTTCCAGGGCATCAAATATTTTCTTCATCACATCTTTTGTTTCGGCAATTTCGTTGCCAACAATAGATACTATGCTGTGATTGGTATCAATTTCAACCGTACCAAAAGCTTCCAGCTCTTTTAAAATTTCGGGTAAGTGTACATCATCATCAATGGTAACAGAAACTGCCACTTCGGATGTGGTAATCATATCGATACTGGTACGGTGTTTTTCAAACACTTCAAAAACTTTACGTAAAAAACCATAAGCCAGCAACATACGGCTACTTTTAATACGTATGGCGGTAATGCCATCTTTTGCTGCAACGGCTTTTACACCAACGCTTCCTGCTTTTTCTGCAATTAAAGTTCCTTTGGCGGATGGTTCCAAAGTATTCAACAATCTTACCGGTACGTTAAAGAACTGTGCAGGCCAGATGCTTGCAGGATGCAAAATTTTTGCACCAAAATATGCAAGCTCTGCAGCTTCTTCAAAACTCAGTTGCTCAATGGCTTTTGTCTTCTCCACAATGCGTGGGTCATTGTTGTGCATGCCATCAATATCGGTCCAAATTTCGCAAACAGTTGCATTGATAGCTGCTGCAATCAGTGATGCACTGTAATCACTTCCACCTCTTTTTAAATTATCTACTTCGCCTTTTGCATTACGGCTGATGTATCCCTGCGTGATGAAAATATGGGTATCCTTATGTTTATTTAAAAGCTGTGCCAGCTTTACTTTTATGGTGCCAACCTGCGGCTCATCGTAACTGTCAATGGTCATAAAATCAAGTGCCGGCAACAGTACATGCTCAATCTCTTTTTCCTCTAAATAAAGACTGAATAATTTTGTACTAAGTAATTCGCCCTGGGCAAGTATATCTTTATTTAATGCCTGGCTAAAAGAAATTTTAAGTATGATTGTCAAAAATTCGAAATGCTCATTCAATACATCATTTGCTTTTTTTCTGGTTTCTTCTTCGGCTAATAACTCTAAAACAAAATTTTGGTAATGCACATGCAAAGCTTCTATTTGCTGCTTTGCAATAGAACGATCTCCCCTTGCAAGGGACTCACTTATTTCTACCAATGCATTGGTTGTGCCACTTAATGCAGAAAGTACTACTATCTTTCTTTCCTCATCCCTGGTTACCAGGTTTGCCACTTCATGCATACGTTGCGGCTTGCCCACGCTGGTGCCGCCAAACTTCATTACTTTCATTTCTTCTACAAATTTTGAGATGCAAATATACTGTCATCAGCATTAAGAATTAGGGGTTAGGAATTTTGCGGATGGTTAACCTGATAATATATAGTGCAATGTGAAAGTTTAGCAATTGGTTTTTACACTTATACCATCACTTTTGAAAGTTACACAACTGGCTATTACACTTTTACCATGGCTTTTCACACTTTTACCATAGCTTTTCACTCTTGTACCATGGGTTTTCACTCTTGTACCATCGGCTTTCACTCTTGTACCATGGCTTTTCACTCTTGTACCATGAGTTTTCACTCTTTTACCATGTTTAGAGAATTACTTCAAATTTATTGCCCAATGCTTTTAAGTCCTCCACCACAGCAGGCAGTAAGGCAATTCCATTTTTCATTCTTTCTACTTCCATTTCTCTTTCCGGATCACCGGGGATGATAACTTTTTCGTGGCCGGCAACAGTTGCTGCAGAACGGAAACGGGTTATCCATTTATCCATGTGTTCTTTAAATTCATCTGCTTTTCTAAAAGCATCAATCCGCATCACGCCAAAAAAATGGCCGATACCTTCGCCTGGCATATTTTCGGGCATGGGTATGTATGCAGGAAATGGCGGCACCCATGGACCATAATTGGCACCGCTGAGTATGGCCGAAAAAATATCAACAATGGCACCCAATGCATAACCTTTATGACTTCCATGTTCTTTATCACCGCCGAGTGGTACCAATGTTCCACCGTTCTTCAATTCACCTGCATTGGTTGATACGTTTCCATCCTTATCCTGTATCCAACCGGTTGGCGCTTCTAAATTTTTTCTTTGCAGGATTTCGAGTTTACCGTTTGCAGCAGTGGTTGTTGCAAAGTCGGCAACAAAGGCTGGCTGTTTACCGGCAGGTATGGCAACTGCAATTGGATTGGTACCCAACATTCTTTCTTTAGAAAAAGTGGGCGCTACCAATGCCGAAGCATTCGTCATAGCAATACCAATCATATCATGCTCCAAAGCCATCATGGCATGGTGGCCGGCAATGCCAAAATGATTGCTGTTTTTTACACTCACCCAACCGGTGCCAACTGCTCTGGCTTTATCAATAGCAACCTGCATGGCATAAGGTGCAACCACTAAACCCAATCCTTTATCACCATCAACAACTGCGGTAGAAGGCGTTTCATGTATGATTTTTAAATCTGGTTTTGCATTAACACGTGCTGCTTCCCACAGGCGTATGTAGCCGCTTAGCCTGGCCACACCATGACTGTCAACACCCCGCAAATCGGCTGACAGCAGGGATTTGGTTGCAGTTTCAGCATCTTCATCGCTGCAACCGATTTTTAGAAATATATTTTTGGAGAAGTTGTGCAGCTGGTTGTAGGTGAAGGTTGTACTCATTGGGCAAATTTAAGTTTTATCATTCTATTTTAAAATAAAGAAAAGCCGCTCATTACTGAACGGCTTCTACTTTTTTGCTCAACCTTACTGCAAAGAAAAGTGACTGATGCTTTTCTTTTGCTAATAAAATTTTTATGGATTGTCTTGTTTGGAAGCTTTGAATTTTCCTAATTGCTCCGGCGTTAATATTGCCTGAATTTTCAGCATCTGCGCTTTTTGTAATGCACGCTTTTGTTTTTTCTTTTCTTCGTCAGATAATTTTGTATCGTTTTCAATTGCATCTTTTGCAGCTTTGCCACTTTGCATAATTTCTTTCAGTTTGCCTTTTTGCTCACGGGTAAGATCTAGTTCTTTAAAACGCTCTTTGCGGCTTTGCTTATCAACCTTTGTTTCGCTACTCGTTGTTTGGGCAGAATCTGGTTTAACAACAACAGGTTTTCTTTCAATCTGCGCCGAAGCAGAGATTGTAACAAGAGAAAGTATAAATGCGATAACCGGTATTTTCATCTTTGAGATATTTTTTATGATAGATGTTTTTTTAAGCAGAAAGTTTAATCTTACTTGATAAAAATAAAAAATATCCCACAAAGTTGCAAAGAGCACAAAGTGTTTTTCTTTGTAGCCTTAGCGGCTTTGTGGGATACTAATTTGCTTTAGCAAATTTTCTTCTTCTATCTTAAGAAAAGTATTTCCCTGTATTTAGGCAAAGGCCAGAAAGCGTCGTCCACCAGCAATTCCAGCTTATCTACATTGTAACGGATGATGTCAAAGTATTTACCTTTTACGTTATCACAATAAGCAATGGCCATCTCCCGGGTATCGGTTAATTCGTTGGCTTTCTTTCTTGCTTCAATCATCTTCTCTACATTATCACTAACAATATTTATGTGATTGCTGATGGTTTCAAGCACCTGCTTTTGATTGGCGTAAGCAGTTTCTGCAAGCCCTGCTTCTTTTAACCCAAGGATGTTTTTAATTAAAACGTTCTGATATTTTACAGCCGATGGTAAAATAAAAGTTGTTGCCAAATCTCCCATTACCCTTGCTTCAATCTGTACTTTTTTAATGTACGCTTCCAGCATAATTTCATGGCGGGCTTCCAACTCAGCATGATTATAAATTTCATTACTTTCGAAAAGATGTTTTACTTTATCGGTAACATAAGCATCTAAAGCAAGCGGCGTTGTTTTTACGTTTGGTAAGCCACGCTTTTCAGCTTCGTTAGCCCACTCTTCACTATAACCATCGCCTTCAAACAATACAGATTTACTCTCAACAATATATTTCTGAATGATCTGCATAATGGCTACTTCTTTCTTCTCTCCTTTCTCAATCAATGCATCCACATCTACTTTAAAACTTTTTAAAGTATCGGCCATAATTGAATTCAATGCAGTCATTGCATTGGCGCAGTTGGCAGATGAACCCACCGCACGGAACTCGAATTTATTACCGGTAAATGCAAAAGGCGAAGTACGGTTTCTATCAGTATTATCCAGCATCAGTTCCGGAATACTCTTATGAATATCCAGTTTCAGCATTGCTTCATCCTGCTCATCAAATTTGCCCGATACACGGCTTTCAACCTGGTTTAAAACCTCGGTTAAATATTTACCGATGAAGATAGAGATGATTGCTGGTGGTGCTTCATTAGCTCCCAGCCTGTGATCGTTGCCTGCACTGGCTATGGACGCTCTCAATAAATCGGCATAATCATGTACTGCTTTAATGGAGTTAACAAAAAATGCCAGGAACATCAGGTTTGTTTTTGGCGTTTTACCGGGCGCTAATAAGTTAACGCCTGTATCGGTTGCCAGGCTCCAGTTATTGTGTTTACCACTTCCGTTAATACCTGCAAATGGTTTTTCGTGCAACAAACATTTAAGACCATGACGCTTAGCAACACGTTCCATTATATCCATCAACAAAGTGTTGTGATCAACAGCCAGGTTTGTTTCTTCAAATATAGGCGCACACTCAAATTGTGCAGGTGCTACTTCATTGTGACGTGTACGAATGGGAATGCCCAACTTGTAACTCTCTTGCTCAAAATCACGCATGTAAGCATAAACACGTTCGGGTATCGCACCAAAATAATGATCGTCTAATTGTTGTCCTTTTGCAGGTGCATGCCCGTAAACTGTGCGGCCTGTTAAAACCAAATCCGGACGGGCATTTGCAAGCCCTGCATCTACTACAAAATATTCCTGCTCCCAACCTAAAGTTGCAGTAACCTTGGTAACATTTTTATCAAAATACTGGCAAACATCAACGGCTGCTTTATCCAGTGCCACCAATGCTTTTAACAAGGGGGTTTTTGTATCTAAAGATTCGCCGGTATAAGAAATGAAGATGGTTGGAATGCACAAGGTTTTTCCCTGTCCAATCTCCATAATAAATGCAGGAGAAGAAGGATCCCAGGCTGTGTAACCACGGGCTTCAAAAGTTGCCCTTAAACCACCATTGGGGAAAGAAGATGCATCGGGCTCTTGTTGAATTAATGCAGCGCCTTCAAACTCTTCAATGGGTGTACCGTCAGATTTTAAAGTAAAAAACGAATCATGTTTTTCGGCAGATAAACCGGTAAGCGGTTGAAACCAATGCGTAAAATGTGTAACGCCTTTTTCCTCGGCCCAAGCTCTGATGCCGTTGGCAATTTGAGAGCCCATGTTACGGTCAATTTTTTTGCCGCCTTTAACAGAAGCTTTCAGGCTTTTAAATGCTTCATCACTTAAATATTTACGTGCAGCTTCAAGTGTAAATACATTTTCATTAAAGATGGCAGTTATCTTTTGTGAGCCTTCTACCTTAATTCTAGGAAGTCCATTACTTAGATTATCTAATGCTTTAAATCTTAAAGATTCCATATTTTGTTGGTTTAAGCTGCAAAAAAACATTAAATACTTCTATAAACCAATAAATTTTACGCTTATCCTTCAAAAAACAAATGAATGTGGAAAAATAATTAACATGTAATTTATTTGATAATTATGGAAACATTTCGAGTTTGCTCCATTTTATGCTGCATAAAAGGGGTGTAATAATATATGGGAAGTAAAGGCTCCGGTATCTTACCAATGAACCAATATTGGGAACCATATATCCAATGAATAAGAATATGGTAAATGTAAAGAACAGCATAAAAAATAGAATAGGCCGGTTAACGGGATCAGCATCTTTTCTCCTGAAAAAAAGCAGAAGCACACATAAGAGCATATAAAAAAGCAATTCATAGCTAAAAGGCCAAAGGGATTTTAGCGGCTGCTGGCCGGGATAAGGCAGTAAAAAAACATGGCTTAATGACTGGGTAGCATTGGCCGTAAAACTTTTGAAAGTTGGTTGTAATGTGGTTAGTTCAATTTGAGTGGCTGCTTTGGGAAGACTTCTGTAAGCTGCCTGTTTTTGTGCAACGATAGCCGGCAGATTTATTTCGTTGATAACAGAACTGAAGTTAAAAAATAACAAAACACCGGTAATATAAACTGATGTAAAAACAAGGGCAGGTTTCCAATTGGTTTTAGCTGCTAATATCCAGGCAAACAAAGCCGGCAACAAAGCCAGTAAAACAAAATTGCGCACTAAAAAAAGCAGGATTAAACTGGTAATAATTAGAGATAGACGTTTTATTGTAAACCTGTGTTTGGATAAAGACTGATAAACGCTGTATATCAATACAGCCATCAACAAAAGTACCAGCCCGTCTTTATGAATACCGGATGAAAAGTAAAGCGTTGAAGGCAAAAGAAAACATCCAATTATTACCCATACTTGCCTGCCGGGATAAATTTTAATGAAGAGCCTGTACAATATTATATGCCCAAAGAAAATAATGAAATTAAAAAATAAACTGTTGATATAATAATTGCCCCGGCTGAAAATATTAAAGATAGAAACGAGTTTGATAACGATATTTCCTTTAAGGTCGTTCCAGTAAGAATCGCCCGAGCTGAACATACCACCATAACCGCCCTGATAATCGGAAGTAAAAATATTGATGAGGTATTTGACGGGATTTGTTTGTAAAAGCTGGTATTCTTCAAACGCAAAATTGTTGGTATCCCAATAGTCATTTCCGGGCCCGTAAATATGAATAGCTATCCAGCCAATGGCAATACCGGCAAGTATCTTAATCAAAAACAGGCTGAGCAAAGTACCGCTGCTGATACCTGCATTTTTAATGAAGGGCACACGTAAGGTCAGTGAGCATAAAATAACCAGGTAAAAAGCAAATAAGAGGTAATTCAACTGAATAAATTTTCGGTGTGGGAAGATAGTTAAAATATTTGCTTTTGTGAGTCGGGATAAAAGACCGCCACCTATTACCTTTGCAACTCATCACAGTCTTTCATCAACATTTATGGAAATAACAGTAAAAACTGCCGAGCAGTTAAGATTAACAGCCGAAGAATTTGAACTGATAAAAGAAAAACTGGGCCGCACACCCAATTTTAACGAGCTCTGTTCTTTCAGCGCTATGTGGAGTGAGCATTGCAGTTACAAAAACTCTATTAAGTGGTTAAAAACTTTACCACGTGATGGAAAAAAAATGCTGGTGAAAGCCGGAGAAGAAAATGCAGGGCTGATGGATATTGGCGATGGATATGGTGTTGTTTTTAAAATTGAATCTCATAATCATCCATCGGCTATTGAACCTTTTCAAGGTGCAGCAACCGGTGTTGGCGGTATTAACCGTGATATTTTTACCATGGGTGCAAGGCCCATTGCCTCTTTAAATTCTTTACGCTTTGGAAAATTAACCGAAGCAAAAACGCAACATCTGCTTGCAGGAGTGGTACATGGTATTGGCCATTATGGCAATTGCTTTGGTGTGCCAACCGTGGGCGGCGAGGTTTATTTTGAAGAATGTTATCATACCAATCCGTTGGTGAATGCCATGAGTGTTGGTATTTTAAAAAATGGTGGAACCGTTTCTGCAACTTCCGGAAATGTAAAAGGCAATCCTGTTTTTTTTGTAGGCAGTGCCACCGGTAAGGATGGAATTGGAGGTGCCAGTTTTGCATCGGCAGATATTACGGCTGATAGTGCAGAAGATTTGCCGGCTGTGCAGGTTGGTGATCCCTTCCAGGAAAAAAAATTATTAGAAGCCTGTTTGGAAGTGATACAAACCGGTGCTGTAGTGGGTATGCAGGATATGGGTGCTGCAGGAATTATTTGCTCCACATCAGAAATGAGTGCGAAGGGTGAAGCAGGAATGAGAATAGATTTAGACAAAGTGCCTACAAGACAAAAAGATATGAAGCCCTGGGAATTGCTGCTAAGCGAAAGCCAGGAGCGAATGCTATTGGTTGCCGAAAAAGGAAAAGAACATTTGATACAAGCCGTTTTTGAAAAATGGGATTTGCCCTGCAGCGAAATTGGCGAAGTAACCGATGATGGCATGTTGCAATTCTATATGCACGGAAATTTAGAAGCTACATTACCGGCGTATGAATTGGTATTGGGTGGTGGTGCTCCACAAAACGACAGGCCTTACAGCGAACCAAAGTATTTTGAAAAGATAAAAGCATTTGATCCTTCAACCATTGCGGTACCAACCGATCTGAAATCTGTTGCAGAGCAAATTATTCAGATACCAAATATTGCCAGCAAAAAATGGATCTATGTGCAGTACGACAGCATGGTTGGCACTGGGAATGCAAGTACCAACGCACCCAGCGATGCTGCGATCGTTTTGGCAAAACCAACCAACAAGGCTTTGGCTTTAACAACAGATTGTAACAGCCGCTATGTTTTTGCCGATCCTTACAAAGGCGCTATGATAGCGGTTGCAGAAGCGGCTCGTAATATTGTTTGCAGTGGAGGACAGCCATTGGGTGTTACCAACTGTTTGAACTTTGGCAATCCTTTTGATCCCGAAGTTTACTATCAATTTGTAAACGCCATTAAAGGCATGGGCGAAGCCTGTATAAAATTTGACACACCTGTAACCGGTGGTAATGTTAGCTTTTACAACCAAGGACCCGATGGTGCCGTTTACCCAACGCCAACCATTGGAATGGTGGGTGTACTGGAGAATGTTGCCGATAAAATGACGATGGATTTTAAACAGGAAGATGATGAAATTTATTTGGTAGGTACCCAACGCAATGATATCAACTCATCAGAATATTTGCATAAACTTCATGGCGTTGAATTTTCGCCCTGCCCCTATTTTGATTTGAATGAAGAATTTGAAGTGCAGCATGAAGTGAGTAAAATGATACATAAAAAACTGGTAAACTCAGCCCATGATGTAAGTGAAGGCGGGTTGTTTGTTACGCTGATTGAAAGTTGCTTTAACCGAAACTTAGGTTTTGAAGTTGAAGCACATGCTGATGAAATAAGAAGTGATGCTTACTGGTTTGGCGAAGCACAGAGCCGTGTGGTGGTAACAGTTTCAAAAGAAAACAGGAATGACTTTAATATGCTGTTGGAGAAGATGGAGATGACAGTTACTTACCTGGGGAAAGTTACTTCAGGCAATATTAATGTTAATGGAGAAGACTGGGGTACTGTAACTGAGTGGAAAGAAAAATATGAAAATGCAATTGCCAATTTATTGGGCAAAGAGCAGGCAGTTTCTGCATTAAGTTCAATTTAATTATTATTTTCATAGTACTAAAACCATCCGTATATGAAAAAAATATTTTTGTTTGCCTTTTTTGTTATGCCTTTGATTGGCTTTGCCCAGTCAAAATTAAGTTATGATCTGGTCTTTAGCATATCAGGTGTTAGCAACACTTCTTCCAAATCAAAAACTGCCTCACCCAATTTCGCACCATTTATACTCGACTCATCAGGATCTATATTTGTTATCACACCCGGTAGTGGCGGTACTTATTTTGTGTCCGTTCCTAAAACTGACGCCGTTAAGTACAAAGCGAAATTAACCGGAGGATTTACTATCGGTGGTAAACTTAATTATACAATTTATAAGAACATGGATATTGGCATTGGAGCCAACCTATCTTATTTTAAAGCCACAAGGTCTGCAATCACCACAACAGCATCATTTTCTTCACCGCTTGGCTTTACTGGTGTTGGCCTGAACGGCTCAGGAAATTGGGATAGCACCAGGAATTTTCCAGCAGGAACCTACACTTATACGAACGGAATTGCCAGTACAGATAAATTCAATTTTCTAACGGTGAACATTCCCTTAACGGTAGGCTTTTCATATGCAAAATGGAAGTTGGAAGCGGGAATTAATACATCTTTCCTTATTTCAAATTCAAAAAAAACAATGATGAAAGAAATGTTGAGTGACGAAATATCAGCGGCCCCTCCTTCATTCGATCCCAGTGTTCCACAATCCTCACCTGATAACACAACAAAGAGTTTTTTTTCCTTGTCAATTTCACCACAATACCAGCTAAGCACCAAATTAAAAATCGGCATTGAATACAATCATGCTTTAAGCAATGTTTATTCAACAAATTGGTATTCACAAAATGATTACCCAAATATGAAAACAAGTTCATTGGGTTTAAAAATTCTTTATAAACTAAAATAAAAATGCTAGATCAAAATTCAACCATTATAGTTACCGGTGCGGCTGGCTTTATAGGAAGCTGTATGGTTAGCTATTTAAACCAACAGGGATTTGAAAATTTAATTTTGGTTGATGAGTTTAACGATCCTGAAAAAGAATTAAATCTTCTCCACAAAAAATATTTAGTAAGAGTTGAAAGAGAAGATTTTTTTAACTGGGTGCAAAAAGAAAAACCAGCAGTAGGTTTTGTATTTCATTTGGGTGCAAGAACAGATACTACCGAATTTGATTATAGCATTCATCAGCATTTAAATGTTGAGTACTCGCAGAAAATATGGAACTATTGTACAATCAATAATATACCGTTGGTTTATGCATCATCAGCTGCAACTTATGGTGAGGGTGAATTAGGCTATGATGATGATCATGAAATTATTGAACAGCTTATGCCGCTGAACCCTTACGGTATTTCAAAAAATGAATTTGATAAATGGATGCTGCACCAGGAAGATCATCCACCTTTTTGGGCAGGTTTAAAATTCTTTAATGTTTACGGTCCTAATGAATACCACAAAGCCCGTATGGCCAGCGTTATCTTTCATTCTTTTAACCAGATAAAAGAAAATGGGAAAGTAAAATTATTTAAATCACACAAAGATGGTTATGAAGATGGAGAGCAACTGCGTGACTTTATTTATGTAAAAGATGTTGTTGAAGTTTGTTTCTGGCTCATGGAAAATCAACCGGCTTCTGCTATTTATAATTTGGGCACCGGTGTTGCCAGGTCATTTAATAAGCTGGTGAGATCAACCTTTAACGGGCTGGATATGCAGGAAAATATAGAATACATTGATATGCCGGAAGACATCCGTGATAAATATCAATACTTTACCGAAGCCAGTATGGACAAATTAAAAACTGCCGGTTATACAAAAGATTTTTATTCGCTGGAAAAAGGAGTTGATGATTATGTGCGGAATTATCTGGATAAAAATAAAATGTATTAAATTTACTTAAATGCCTTTTTATGACGGTAGAAATAAATAAAAAAACATCTAAAAAAGAACAGGAAACACTACTAAAGAAAATTAAGCCTAAATTAAAGAAACTTGATGCTTCACTATTTTTTGGTAAGGTTGGTTATAAAGGCGATCCCCTAAAAATCCAGAAAGAATTAAGAGATGAATAAAAACAGTATCTTATTACTGGATTCTAATATCATCATGTACCTGCTTAATGGAGATAAACGGGTATATGATCTTCTAAATGGTGCAACAACAGCTTTAAGTTTTGTTTCTGAAATAGAATTATTAGGTTGGCCAAATATTACAGAAAAAGAGAAAAAGACAATCGAAGCCTTTATTGCTTCATCTTATTACTATGATTATTCGCAGGCTATCAAAACAAAAGCAATAGAATTAAGGATAAAGTATAAACTAAAATTAGGCGATGCCTTTATAGTAGCTACAGCTATTGAATTTGACTTAACATTGATATCTGCCGACAAACAATTTTCTAAAGTTAAAGAACTGCAATACCTCAATTACACTCCCACAGTTATCAAATAATTTTTCATGAAAAATAAAATTGCAATCATTGGTGGCGGAAATTTAGGTAGCGCCATTGCAGAAGGATTATTAAAAAGTAAATTCTGCAAAGCAGCAGATATTTGCATTACCAAAAGAAATACAACAACCATAAAAAACCTGGAAGCAAAAGGTATACACACAGGCTCGGATAATGCTTTTGCAGTAAAACAAAGTGAGTTGGTAATTCTTGCTGTAAAACCTTACCAGGTTTCAGAAGTTTTGAACAGTTTTAAAAAGGAATTAACTCCTAATCATATCCTGGTTTCTGTTGTTACCGGTGTTTTTATAAAAGACATTGAGGAAATTATCAAAAAGAAATTACCGGTTTTTCGTGCAATGCCCAACACCGCCATTGCCATCCAGGAAAGCATGACTTGCATCAGCGTTACCAATGCTACCGAAAAACAAACGGCTTATGTAAAAGATTTGTTTTCAGTTTTAGGTAAAGTTGTTGTTATCAATGAAAATTTAATGGATGCTGCAACCGTACTTGGTGCATGCGGTACCGCTTATGCCATGCGTTACATACGTGCCAATATACAGGGCGGTATCGAAATTGGTTTTGATTCCGTTACCGCCAATTTAATTGCGGCACAAACCGTAAAAGGCGCAGCCGATTTACTGCTGCAAAAAGGCACTCATCCCGAGCAGGAAATTGATAAAGTTACAACACCCAAAGGCTGTACCATTGCAGGGTTGAATGAAATGGAACACCGTGGTTTCAGTTCTTCTCTGATAAAAGGTATTGCAACAAGCTATAATAAGATCATAAAAGGATAAATTGTTGAGAGAAGTTTTAAAAAATCTCTTCCAAATTTCCTCCCACCAAATATTCATCTTATCTTTACACGACCTCCAAGATTTATTTCCCAATTCTTCTGGTCATATTTATTAACGGCGACCACTTTCCAAAAAATAAGGAAGTAGTTGGCAAATTATTTTTTATGGCTAAGTACATTTTTGTAACCGGTGGTGTTACTTCCTCATTAGGTAAAGGTATCATTGCTGCTTCTCTTGCAAAACTTTTGCAGGCAAGAGGTTTAAAAGTAACCATACAAAAATTTGATCCTTACATTAATATTGACCCCGGTACATTAAACCCGTACGAACATGGCGAATGTTTTGTAACCGATGATGGTGCCGAAACCGATCTGGACCTTGGCCACTACGAACGTTTTTTAAACATACCAACATCGCAGGCTAATAATGTTACCACTGGTCGTATTTATCAAACGGTAATTAGTAAAGAAAGGGCTGGCGATTATAAGGGTAAAACCGTACAGGTAATTCCGCACATTACAGATGAAATAAAAAACAGAATGCTTTTGCTTGGCAAGGGCGGCAAATATGATATTGTAATAACAGAAATTGGCGGTACCGTGGGTGATATTGAGAGCTTACCTTTTGTAGAAGCCGTGAGACAAATACAATGGGAACTGCCAGAAGAAGATTGCATGGTAGTGCATCTTACCCTTATCCCCTATTTAAAAGCAGCAAAAGAATTAAAGACAAAACCTACACAACATAGTGTGCGTATGCTCAGCCAGGAGGGTGTGCATCCCAATGTTATTGTTTGCCGTACCGAGCATCCTTTAAATGATGAACTGAAGAAAAAAATTGCCCTCTTCTGCAACGTTAAACCAAATGCTGTTATTGAGGCCATGGATGCAAGCACTATTTACGAAGTACCATTAAAAATGTTACAGGAAGGGCTGGATGTTATTGTGCTTAAAAAATTACAAATTAACGGTTATGCCGCACCCGAACTTACCAAGTGGCGTGCATTTTTAGATAAATTAAAATACCCACAAAGCAAAGTTAAGATTGGCCTGATAGGAAAGTATATTGAGTTACAGGATGCTTACAAATCCATCCTCGAATCTTTTATACATGCCGGTGCCATTAACGAATGCAAAGTGCAGATCGTAAATGTGCACAGCGAATTTATCACCGATGAAAACGTGCAGGATAAATTAAAAGAGCTGGATGGTTTATTGGTTGCACCGGGTTTTGGTAACCGTGGGGTGGAAGGAAAAATTATTGCAGTGAAATATGCCAGGGAAAATAAATTGCCCTTCTTTGGCATTTGCCTGGGTATGCAAATGGCGGTTATAGAACATGCAAGAAATGTGCTGGGCTGGGCAGATGCACACTCAACCGAAATGGATAAAACTACTGCCCACCCTGTAATTGATTTGATGGAAGAACAAAAAAATATTGTAAACCTGGGTGGTACCATGCGTTTGGGTGCGTATCCCTGCGAAATTCAGGAGGGCAGTCTTGCTCATAAAATTTATGGGACTTTAGAAATAAGTGAGCGCCACCGCCATCGCTGGGAGTTTAACAATAAATACATTGCCGATTTTGAAAATACGGGTTTAATACCAAGCGGTAAAAACCCGGCAACTGGTCTGGTAGAAATTGTAGAACTGAGAGATCATCCATTCTTTATTGGTGTGCAATATCATCCGGAACTTAAAAGCACTGTAGAAAATCCGCAGCCAATATTTGTGCATTTCATAAAAGCTGCAAAAGAGTTTGGCGAAAAAAAAGAAGCTGTAAAAAATCCTTTGTTGCAGAGTGAGATGATATAACCCCCTCCGCCAGTCCTGAGCGTAGTCGAAGGAAAGGGGGAACTATTGAGGAGATTGAAGCGAAGATTATGGTTTATGTTGTTGATACCAGCATTTGTATTTCATGGCATCATCGTTGCGTCGCAATCCTTTCATCGGCATACCATTGTGCATCAATTTAAATCTCCAAAAAAAATCCGTGTAAATCTGTGTAATCCGTGGCAAAAAAAGAAATAACATCTGTGGCAACCAACATAAAACTTTCAATGGACGAACTCAACCGCAAAACGGTAGAGCAATTTAAGCAGTCTGATAAAACGCCGTTGATTGCAGTACTGGAAAACATCCGCAGCGCTTACAATGTTGGCAGTGTGTTCCGCACGTCAGATGCCTTTTTGCTGGAAGCCATTTACATAACCGGTTACACCTGTGTACCTCCACATAAAGAAATAAAAAAAACGGCGCTTGGTGCCGAAGAAAGTGTTGAGTGGAAACATTTTGCCAATGCAACCGAAGCCATCAAAATGTTAAGGGAAAATGGTTATCGGGTGTATGCAATTGAACAGGCTGTTAACAGCCTCATGCTTCAAAAACTTACATTTGAACCAAATGAAAAAATTGCTGTTATTTTTGGCAACGAAGTAACCGGTGTTGAGCAGGAAACTATTTTACAATGCGATGGATGTATAGAAATACCGCAACTGGGCATGAAACATTCTTTGAACATTGCAACGGCTGCCGGTGTTGTACTTTGGGAAATAATCAGAAAGAAATTATAAGAATTATCTTACTTTTATGGTATGGAAACAATAATTGCAAATCCCAAAAATAAGCCCTGTAGGGGCGAAATATTTTTGCCACATTAATTTAAATAGCCTCATATTACAGTGTCTATGCAATAGCCAATGTAGTATATTTACCAAGTGAATTTACCTAAACATATTGCCGTTGCTGGAAATATCGGTTCCGGAAAAACGACATTAGCCGAAAAGCTTGCCAAACATTATGGATGGACTCCGCTGTACGAGTC
>JANMBZ010000143.1:0-23129 GCA_031360765.1 Chitinophagaceae bacterium | reverse complement strand
AATTAAATGCCTTAAACAAACAGGTATTTACCGATCTGGATGCAGCCATTGATGAAGTGTATAAAAATCCTGAAATAAAAACAGCCATCATAACAGGTGCCGGGCCCAAAGCATTTGTTGCAGGGGCTGATATTACTGAGTTTGGTGGATTAAATAAAGAGCAGGCGATGGCACTTGCCAAAAGAGGACAGGATGTTTTCTTTAAAATTGAAAACTGTAAGAAACCAATTGTTGCTGCCGTAAATGGTTTTGCATTGGGTGGTGGCTGCGAACTGGCCATGGCCTGCCATTTCAGGCTTTGCAGCGAAAATGCAAAGTTTGGCCAACCCGAAGTTAATTTAGGATTGATACCTGGTTACGGTGGCACACAACGCCTTACCCAATTGGTAGGCAAAGGAAAAAGTATGGAGCTGCAAATGACAGCGCATTTGATTGATGCCAATGAAGCTTTGCAACTTGGTTTGGTTAACCATGTTTGCACAGCAGAAAGTTTATTGGAAAGAACAAAAGATATTCTACATGTTATTTTGAGTAAGGCACCCATTGCTATAGGTAAAATTATTGAGTGTGTTAACGTAGCCGTGTTTAGCGATAGTGCCTACACCAACGGTAAAACCGGTTACTATAAAGAAGTAGAAGCCTTTGGCGATTGTTTTATTACTGCAGATATGAAAGAAGGCATTACTGCCTTTCTGGAAAAAAGAAAAGCAAATTTTACAGGCAAATAAAAAAATTATAAAAAAGGCTGTCTCAAAAATTGAGACAGCCTTTTTAGAAAAATATCACCTATTATTTGTTTACAATAATCTTTGTTGATTTCACATTAACTCCTTCATTTATTTTAATAGTGTAGATACCTGCTCTTAATGTAGTGATATCTAACATTTTTTTGTTTACTCCTTTAACTGTTGCAAGATTTTTCACCATAACTACCACACCTGATTGATTTATTACTGTAGCTGTTACGGAATTAACCGCATCAGATTTAAATTCTAAATTAACAACTGAGCTGGCAGGGTTTGGAGAAGCAACCAGTTTATCATCGGCAGATACAGCATTGGGAGCATTGCCGGCAAACGCCGGAGCAATTGCAAAGTTTGCATTAGAAATATCAAAGAAAATATTTCCAACCGCTTCAACCTTTACCCGGCAGGTATTGCTTGCTGTAGAAGGTACTGTAATCGTTTCTGAACCATCATTTGGTGTAGATGCAGACAATACAGTCGGGAAAGTTACTCCGCCATCTGTTGAAAGTGAAATTTTAACATTGGCACAACTAACAGGCGCTGCCGTAGTTCCGTTAACACTCCAGGTTACATTTACTGCTGAACCAATAGTCCAGGTTATTGCCGTATTGGGTGCAGTAACAGCAAACGGGCCTGAGGTATTGGTTACAGTAATTACCTCATCGGCAAATGCCGTTTGGGCCACTGCAACAGGCGCAGTTGAACTAAACGAATGATTATCCCTTACTGTTAATCTGAAATTCAATGTTCTTGAAACTGAACTTAATGCTTCAATATTAGTACCGGCATCACCACCAGGTAAAACAGGTGTAACATTTAAACCGGCCAGGATGGTTGATAACCTGGGACAGGTTCTTGTGCCTGATACTGCCGGGCTGAATGATAACCAGTTTGGACCAGTTGCTTTAGTAGGAGAAGCCACACTGCTTGCTCCTGTTTGTGTGCTGGAAGCATTATCATTTTGTTCCCAGCAATAAGTTAATGCATCTCCATTAGCATCAGTTGCAGAACCGGTTAAAGCAAAAGGAGTACTTATAGGAATTGTGTAATTACTTAAGGCTGCAATAACAGGTGCCACATTGTTGGCAGTAATATTTGTTGTTACCGGGCAGGTTTTGTTTGCCAGGTTAGCCTGTATTTGAGCTATAGATGCTTCATGAAAAATATCAATTGAATGTGGCGCAACATCCTGTGATGTGATACCTGCATATCCCATGATGGTGATACCTGAACCTATTTCTTTATTTTGGCCGGTACCCTCGTTTGACATAGAGAATGTGTGATTAGCACCCAATTGATGCCCTACTTCATGTACCACATAATCTATATCAAAATTATCGCCCTGCGGTATTCCATCTGCAGGTGAAGTTATACCTGAACCTTTTGCCAGTGAACGTTTGCCTGCCGGATCAACACACACACAACCAATACAGCCGGCATTACCGCCACCGCCTGTTGCACCAAACATATGGCCAATATCATAATTGGCACTGCCTATAACAGCAGTTAAAGTTTGTTGCAACTGCAGATTCCACTGACTTAATGTAGTAGAATAAGGATCGGTAGCAGGATTATAATAAAAAACCGAAGTTGTGTTTGAAATAAGATTAAGGTGTAAAGCAAGGTCTTTCTCATATACACCATTACAACGGGTGAGCGTTCCATTAATTGCCGCTAATACCAACCCAACCTGGGCCGCACTGGTAGCACCAAAATAATTGGCATACTCACCATTACATGATTGAGCCAGACGCATGGTTTTTAAAGTTCCGCTTGAGCTGCCGGTTAAAGAAGAAACCTGCTCATTTAATTTTGAAACCATCCCAGCTTCAACAGTGCTGCATGTCCATCCTATTTTACTGTTATCTCTTTGTGAACGGTAAACCGAGTAAACGGAATGATCTTTAGAATAAGGTTCCATGAATTCTGCAGGCTTTTCTGCCCTGAAAACCATGGTTTGTATGCCTTGGGGAGAAATACTCAGTTTTAAAGTGGCATATTTATCTGTTACACCTCTTCCTGAATACGCTCTTATTTCTGGAAACTGAGCCTGCAGTTCGGACTCAAAATTTGATGCTTCAACAACTTCAAATTCTTCAATATCACCGGCAGCATTAGGCAATGTGATAATGGTTGATCTATGCTGGGACTTGCCATCCACAACAGAAAACAACTGCTTTCTAAGCGGTGCAAAATCTAAACTGAATAATCTGAATTCTTTTGGATACGATAGTCTTGCAACACCCTTGTCTGTTGTTATGCTGCTGCGACTTTCAGTATTCACAGACCAGAATTGATCTGTTTGTGCAAATACCAGGGATGTAATAGATGCTAACATAAATGTTAGAAGTAAATTTTTTTTCATAAAAAAGATTTTTTGTTGAAAATTGATCGGTAATAAATGTAACTGTTTTTTTTAATAAAATTGTAATAATTTTTTTTAAATGAATTAATAAAATACCCGGGAATGTAGCGCATTGCTACCCGTTAAATGATCTATTTTAGCCAGCATCCATTTACATATAATAACATTGAAACGGATATGCTATCTCAAATAAGCGGGCTCCAAAATAGTTTGGAGCCCGCCTTCTTATAATGTTAAGGCTCCTGTATTATTTCATAACAACAATCTTTGCCACTTGTGTTTTATCACCGTTCTGTATTTTTACAAAATATATTCCGCCTGGTAATTTACTTACATTTAATTGTTGCCTGTTATCGCCTTCAACAACTGATACTTTATATTGTAACACAATATTTCCCACACGGTCACTAACGCTTATAAGGGCTGTGCCTTTCTCGGCCGACTTAAATACAATATTGGTTGTATTAGCAGCCGGGTTTGGCGTTACAGAAAAATCGTTGCTCACAAATTGTTGCGGCTCCACATTTTTACTGGCTGTACCCAACTGCACTTTTAAAGTGTAGCAAACAGTTGCACTGGTTGCACCATTGTAACCATACACTCTTAAATAATAAGTTCCGGCTGTGTAAGTGCGGCTTATTGTTTCGCTGGTTGTGCTACCATTTTGAGAAATAGCCAACTGTGTAGTACCATTACTGCTTAGCAATTGAATATCATAATCGCCGGGCAAAGTTGTTAAAGTAACGGTGGCAGTACCACCTGTTGTAATTACAAATTTGTAAAAATCAACATCGTTTACCGGGTTTATCAATCCTTTAATATCTGTATTAAAAGGAATGGTTGCTGCACCGCCAAACGTTCCGTTTGTACTTACATCATAAGTGCCAGGGCATGTTGTTACTGCGCCGGTTGTAAATTGTGCAGCACTAAATCCGCTGGTTCCATTTGCACCACAATTAGTACTAACTCTCCAGTCGTATAAAGAAGAAGCGGTTAAACCTGTAATTGATACAGATGTAGCAGTTGTTGCAGTTGCAGCACTGGTCCAGGTTGTAGCCGAATTTAATTTATAATCAACTGCATAACTTGCAGCACCGCTAACAGCAGTCCAACTTACTGTGGCACCTGATGAAGTTATTGCAGCCGATGCTAAACCAGCAGGTGCATTACATACCACCGGACTTGTAGTTGTAAATTGAGCGGCAACAAAATTTCCTGCTCCAGAACTGCATGTTGCCTTCACTCTCCAATCGTATAAAGAACCTTGCGTAAGGCCTGTAAGATTTGCAGTGGTAGCAGTTTGTGCAGTTGCAAAAATTGTCCAGGTTGCTGAAGAATTTAATTTATAATCAACTGCATAACTGATTGCATTTGCCACTGCATTCCAGCTAATAGTTGCAGTGTTGTTACCAATAGCAGAAGATGCTAAACCTGTTGCATCGCCGCAGGCAACTGCACCACCAATGGTAAAATTTGCATTGCTGATATCGAAGAAGATATTACCAACCGCTTCTACTTTTACTCTTGCAGTTGTTGATGCCCCTACCGGTATTACCACCGATTCGGTACCATCATTAGGTGTGCTTGCAATCAATACCGTAGGAAAGGTTTGTCCGCCATCTGTGCTTAATGAAATTTTCACATTGGCGCAACTTACCGGTGCAGCAGTAGTGTTATTTACGCTCCAGGTAATTGTTTGTGCCGATCCGCCAGCCCACGTTACAGCAGTATTTGGTGAAGTAACAGCAAACGGACCAGAGGTGCTGCTTACGGTTACAACCGCATCTGCAAAAGCAGTTTGTGCAACAGCAACAGGTGCCGATGAACTGAATGCGTGATTATCACGAACGGTTAATCTGAAATTTAAAGTTCTAGAGACTGAGCTTAATGCTTCAATATTTGTACCGGCATCGCCGCCAGGCAAAACTGGTGTAACATTTAAACCCGCAAGGATGGTTGATAATTTTGGAAACAATCTTGTACCTGATACAGATGGACTAAATGTTAACCAGTTGGGTCCTGTTGCCTTTGTTGGAGAAGCAACACTGCTTGCGCCGGTTTGGGTTGATGATGCATTATCGTTTTGCTCCCAGCAATAAGTAATTGCATCGTTGTTTGCATCGCTTGCAGAACCTGTTAATGCAAACGGAGTACTAACAGGAATTGTATAATTGCTAAGTGCCGCAATTACCGGTGCCACGTTATTTGCTGTAATATTAGTAGACACCGGACAGGTTTTAGTTGCCAGGTTTGCCTGTATTTGTGCAATGGTGGCTTCGTGATAAATATCAATGGAGTGTGGTGCCACATCCTGTGATGTGATACCGGCATAGCCCATGATGGTAATGCCGGAACCTACTTCTTTATTTACACCAGAACCTTCATTGCTCATAGAAAAAGTATGGTTACCACCTAATTGGTGGCCCACTTCATGAACCACGTAATCAATATCAAAATTATCTCCCTGTGGTATTCCATCTGCAGGAGAAGTAATGCCAGAGCCCTTTGCAAGCGAATTACTGTTGGCAGGATCTACACAAACACAACCGATGCATCCAGCATTTCCACCACCGCCTGATGCACCAAACATATGACCAATATCGTAATTGGCACTGCCGATAACAGAAGTTAAAGTTTGTTGTAATTGCAGATTCCACTGACTTAAAGTTGTGGAATAAGGATCGGTTGCTGTATTATAATAAATAACCGAAGATGTATTTGCAATAAGGTTTAAATGCAATGCAAGATCTTTTTCGTAAACACCATTACAACGGGTAAGTGTGGCATTAAAAGCAGCTAATACCAATCCAACCTGTGCGGAACCTGTAGCACCAAAATAATTGGCATACTCAGCATTACATGATTGTGCAAGGCGCATGGTTTTTAACTGACCGGTTGAACTACCTGTAGCACTACTGGTATTTCCGGCTTTTGCTTTCATATCTGCAAAAGAATTTTTTTCATCGGTAGAGCAGGCCCATGGCAGGTTTCCTTTTTCTCTGTGCGATTTATAAACTGAATAAACAGTATGATCTTTTGAATAAGGCTCTATAAATTCATTGTCCCCTTCTGTTCTGAATATCATGGTTTGAATACCTTGCGGAGAAATACTTAATTTTAAAGTTGCGTACTTATCTGTTATGCCTTTGCCTGAATAAGCTCTTATTTCAGGAAATTTTTCCTGTAATGCCGGTTCAAAATTTGAAGCTTCCACTACTTCAAATTCTTCCAGGTTACCATCTGCATTTGGTAAGGTAATAACAGCAGTATGTTTATTGGCATTGCTACCAACAACAGAAAATAATTGTTGGCGTAAAGTTTCTGTGTTGAGATTAAACAATATGTATTCTTTTGGATAGGCTAATCTTGCAACAGCTTTATCTGTTGTAATATTGGCTTTGACGTCGTTGTTTGCAGTCCAGAATTTATCTGTCTGCGAAAAACCTGAAGCTGCAATCATTACCAGCGTAAAGGCTAGCAGTAAAGTTTTTTTCATAAAAAATATTTGGTTATAAAATAAGAAGATTAAATGTAGTCCTATTCTTATAAAAAAAAAGTAGGAAATATTCTTATGTTAATATCTTTTTTAGTGCCGTTTACTTAGTAATTTTACTATCAGTTTATCATGTAGCTTTACAATTTACACAAACTTTTTAATCAATAATATATGGAATACAGAATTGAAAAAGACACCATGGGCGAAGTAAAAGTGCCTGTGGATGCATACTTTGGCGCACAAACCCAACGAAGTATCGATAACTTTAAAATTGCACAGGACATAAACAGAATGCCCAAAGAAATTATTAAAGCATTTGCCTATTTAAAACATGCTGCTGCTGTAACCAATAATGAGGCAGGTGTACTAACAAAGAAAAAAGCCGACTTGATTGGTAAAGTTTGTAAAGAAATTCTGGATGGAAAATTAGACGATTATTTTCCGTTGGTAGTTTGGCAAACCGGTAGCGGCACACAAAGCAATATGAATGTAAATGAAGTGGTGGCTTACCGTGGCCATGTTTTAAATGGCGGCAAGCTGAGCGATAAAGAAAAATATTTACACCCCAATGATGATGTTAATAAAAGCCAAAGCAGTAACGATACCTTTCCTACTGCCATGCATATTGCAGCGTATAAAATTTTGATGAAGACAACCATACCAGGTATTACCAAACTACGTAACACGCTTGATAAAAAAGCAAAGGCTTACATGAAAGTGGTTAAGATTGGCAGAACGCATTTTATGGATGCAACGCCATTAACTGTTGGTCAGGAATTCAGCGGTTATGTTTCGCAATTAGATCATGGATTAAGGGCCATTAAAAATACATTGGCGCATTTAAGCGAACTGGCTTTGGGCGGCACTGCTGTTGGTACCGGTATTAACACGCCACCCAAATACGATGTGAATGTTGCAAAGCATATTGCCAGGCTTACCAAACTGCCTTTTAAAACTGCTGAAAATAAATTTGAAGCACTGGCAGCGCATGATGCCATTGTAGAAGCTCATGGCGCATTAAAAACAGTTGCTGTTAGTTTAATGAAGATTGCAAATGATATACGCATGTTATCATCGGGCCCACGCAGCGGTATTGGAGAAATTTTTATACCGGATAATGAACCAGGTTCATCCATCATGCCCGGCAAGGTTAACCCTACACAATGCGAAGCATTAACCATGATTGCTGCACAGGTAATGGGCAACGATGTTACGATTGGTATTGGCGGCAGCAATGGCCATTTTGAGCTGAATGTTTTTAAACCCGTAATGATTTATAACTTTCTGCACAGTGCAAGATTGATTGGGGATGGCTGCGTTTCTTTTAACGATAAATGTGCTGTTGGTATTGAACCAATAAAAGCAAACATAAAAAAGCACTTAGATAATTCGCTGATGCTGGTAACGAGTTTAAATACAAAAATTGGTTACTACAAATCTGCAGAAATTGCACAAAAAGCGCATAAAGAAGGAACTACATTAAAAGAGATGGCTGTTAAACTTGGCTATGTTACTGCAAAAGAATTTGATGAATGGGTGATACCGGCTAATATGGTTGGGAAGATATAAGAGATAATGCTATTAAAGAACCTAAAATAAAAAGAGGCTGTCATTTCTGATAGCCTCTTTTATGTGAATCGAATATTTTACCTGCATTTGTAACTAAAATCAAGCCTGCCTGCCATTGCCGGAATACTTGGCTGGGTACTATCCATCTGCACACTTAACACATACGAATCACGGCTCATGATATAATTGCTGAAGTTTGATACCAATGAATCCCGTACTACATTTCCCGGATCATAATCTCTTACAATCATTTTTTTAACTGCATTAAAATTCTTTAAACCAAAATTAAAAAACTGGCTGAATTCGGGATAAAATCTTTCATCAGGAAAAATATAAATAAACTGTCTGGGCGCCAGGTTTGGGTAGTAAGTAATATCAGCATTAACATCAAGATCGCCGCTCGGCAAATCAACTGCCGTCATGCGGGTAAGGTTACCACCGCTGTAGGTATAATCAACCCTGTAAAAAGAAACAGTTGGACTAGCAGTAAAAAAATAATTTTTAGTAATAAGATAGCCTGCTTGGTTATAAACATAAAACACATCATACTGTAAAGAGAATGGATCTGTAGGGTCACTAAGCCCGTGCATTTTTTTGATGCGCTTATTTACATCTACCACAAAATATTCCTCAGCATTTATAAAAACAGAATCGTTTGAGTAAACAGGCTCATTAATAAATTCCAATGTGTTTGATAAGCTGTCGAACCGGGTTATCCTTATACTAATATCCTGACTGTTAATTGAATCTTCTATAAAACCGAGACCCGATCCTCTCCCACCGCCTGCTGTACCAGAAGTATCTACATAAGCGATCTTCCTGATGCGGCAATCTGCACCAACAATTAAATTGCTGCCGGTATTATCAATATTTTCTTCGCTGTATTCTTTTTCGCAGGAAAACAAGGTAGCTAAAAAGGCAATAAATAACAGCGTACGTAATTTGCTCATTGATTGTGTTTTTACATATTTCCAAAAGGGTGCTACCCGTAAAGTTCCGTATTTTTTTTAAAAGTTCAGTCCGGGTATTGTTAATATCTTAAAGATGATAAAAACAAGTTCCTTGCTGCCTTTACAGATCCCAAATGCCCGAGATATTTTTTTGTACAAATTTATTATAAACTGGTAACCGAAAACATACAGTTACTTCCACCACCGGTAAGCGGATAATTAAAAGCACCGGCTACCGTTGGAGTTCCGGTACCGGTTAAAGTAACCTGGCGTGATCCGGTTAAATTAAACGTACCGCTTGCCGAGAAACTAATGCCATTTACAACAGGCGTTGCTATACTGTAATTACCTGGCGAAGTAACATTAACATACACCACTGCTGTGTTAGAAGCAGTTAGCATGGTGCCCGATGTGTAAGTACCGTTAACAATTGCACCAGTGCAATTACCCGAAGAACTGCTGAGTACAAAGCTTGCGTTTACAATAACAGTTGTATACGTAACGGCAAAACCACAGTTTGTTGCACCGTTGGTAACGGGGTAATTAAACTGGCCTGCAGCAACAGGAGTTCCGTTTCCTTTTAAAAATATACTCTGTATTCCGGGATTGTTGAAAGTACCGCTGGTATCAAAATTTACTCCGTTTACAGAAGTTCCTCTTATAAAATAAGTTCCGGGTGTTATTACGTTTACTGTCAATTCAGCTTTGTTGTTTGCTGTCATTGCCTGCCCAACAATATAGTTACCTGCTAAATTTAATATAGAGCAATTACCTGGCGAACCTCCCAGTGTATAAAGTGCAGTGCCAAAACTACCACCAGCAGCAAATACTGTAATTGAAAAACTGCACTGTGTTGAGCCATAAGCAATGGTAAAATTATTAACGCCTGTAGCAACAGGCTTACCGCTGGCATACAGGCGAACCGTATTTATACCAGTTGATATAGTACCGGTTTTTTTAAAAGAATACCCGTTAATAGAATCTGACTTTATGGTAAAACTGCCGCCCACAGCAACATTCACCAGTATATCTACATAATTATCATTGGTTAAAACACTATCAACTTTAAAAATTCCATGCACTGTTGCCGGTGTGCAGTTGCCCGTGTTGGTACTTTCCAAACTACCAGCAGACTCTCCACCAGGATCTGTATTTTTTGTACAGGCAGTTAATAAAAAAGTGGTTGCAAACAAAATGATTGCCAGATAAAATAACTTCATAACCGGGATAAATTAATTGCTTTAAAGATATGCTTTTTATGAAACCTGCGACTCATCATTAACCAATGCATTGGTTTCTACAGTAGGATGTATTTCTTTTGAGTTATGTTGCTTAAAATACCGCCTTTGAAAAACTAAAATGCTGAGAATGCCGGTTGTTATAGATGCATCAGCAATATTAAAGATAGGATTGAAGAATACAAATTTATCGCCGCCGAAATAAGGAACCCATTTGGGCCATGTTGTATCTATTATAGGAAAATGAAGCATATCCACCACATTGCCATGTAAAAAAGAAGCATACCCTTTTGATGAAAAATGAGCAAGGCCCTGGTAACCCACATAATCTTTAAAAGTCGGGTCAACTGTCATCCCTTTATCAAATATCATCCCGTAAAAAGCAGAGTCAATCAGGTTGCCCAAAGCGCCTGCATAAACCAATGCTGCACAAAAAATAAAACCCTTATGTTGTTTTTCTTTAATTATTTTTCCAAGATACCAGGTACCAAAAATCACCGCTATCATACGGAAAATGGTAAGTGCCATTTTCCCCCAGTTGCCGCCAAACTTCCAGCCATAAGCCATACCTGGGTTTTCAACAAAATAAAGCTGAAAACCGCTGCCGATTATCTGCTGCGATGTGTTTAACTCGTAATGGGTTTTAATCCACAGCTTTAATGCCTGATCTGCAATAATTATTAATAAGATGATGATTGTTACGTTTCTTGCTTTCATAATAAGTTGCAAAGATAGGAGAGTTTATGGTTTGTGGTTTAGGGTTGAGGAGTTTAGGAGTTTAGAAGTTTAGGAGCGTTTCAACTAAACCATAAATCTCTAAACTCCTAAACCTGCTTTTCAAACTAAACTTCTAAACTCTAAACCTATAAACTTATTCTTCAAAATACACCCTTTTAACCCTTTGCGATATGCCTGTTAAAATTTCGTAAGAAATACTTTGTGCCAATGCTGCCATTTTGCTTACCGGTAAATCAGCTCCAAACACAATCACTTCATCGCCTTCCTGTGCATCAATACCGGTTATATCAAGCATGGTCATATCCATACAAACATTACCTATAACCGGTGCAGGCTTGCCATTAACCAGCATGTTACCAACGCCATTGCTTAATAAACGAGGGTAGCCATCCGCATAGCCAATGCGTACCGTAGCTATTTCCGAATCTTTTGCGGCCAGGCCTTTACGGCTGTAACCAATGCTTTCGCCGGCTTTTATTTTTTTTATTTGAGAGATGGTAGTTTTTAAAGTGGTTACATTTTTTAAATGTTGCTGAATGTTGGGATCAGCATCAACACCATACAAACCAATACCCAGCCTTATCATATCAAACTGTAAATTTTTATGCCGGTGTATAGCAGATGTGTTTGCTATGTGACGGAGAAATGTGTAACCGGTAATTTTTTGTATCTGCTCACATCCTTCCAAAAATATTTTTGCCTGTAAGTTTGTAAACTCATCGTGCAAGGCAGCATCACTTGCAGCGAGGTGAGAAAAAACAGATTGTATTTTAAACACTGAAGTTGATTTTAAACGGCTGCAAAGTACTTCGATATCTTTTGGCTCAAAACCAAGGCGGTGCATACCGGTATCTAATTTAACATGCACCGGATAATCGTTGATGCCGCTGCGCATTAAATAATCTTGAAAAGTTGAAAGGATGCCGAACGAAAATAGTTCAGGCTCCAGGTTGTGTTGCACCAGTACATCATAAGTAACTTCTTCAGCATTCATAACCATAATTGGTAAAGCAATACCTGCTTTGCGTAGTTCAACGCCTTCATCTGCATAAGCAACGGCCAGGTAATCTACCTGGTGAAACTGAAGCAGGTTGGCAATTTCAAACCCGCCGCTGCCATAGCTAAAAGCCTTTACCATAGCCATTAATTTAACACCTGGTTTCAGCAATTGCTGGTAAGTATTTAAATTATGGGTGATGGCATTCAGGTTTATTTCCAATACCGTCTGGTGAATTTTTTGTTCCAGCAAATGGCTTATCTGTTCAAACTCAAAAAGCCTTGCACCTTTTAACAAAATGCTTTCGTTGTAAAAATGCATGGCCGGAAATTTTTGTATAAACTCAGCAGTTGAGTTAAAAAACATCGTTTCATTTATTGCATTAAAAGCATCGCTGTGTTTTACAATCTCCGATCCGATGCCGATTAACCGGTTAATATTTTTTTGTAGCAGAATGCCGGCCACTTCATCATACAACTGTTTATTTGTTTTGCCGCTTTGCAAAATATCGCTGATGATAACCGTGCGTTTGGGATGCTGTTGCTGCTGTTGCAAAAAATCCAGTGCAATGGATAAGGAAGTAATATCTGCGCTGTAACTATCATTAATAACAGAGCAGTTATTGATACCCTGTTTCAGTTCCAGCCGCATTTCTACCGGTTTTAACTGCAGCATTCGCTCCTGAATAACTTCCTCATCAATGTTCAAATGCAACAATATACACCAGCAGGTAATGGCATTTTTTATGGCAGCATCGTTTGTAAATGGAATGGAGATGCTAAGTTTTAGTTCTTTATAAACAGCTTTTATAACCGTGTTAAAAGGCTGCACCTGTATGCTTTTAATGCAGAGTGTTGCATCTTCATCTTGGCCCCAGCTAAATAAGATGCTGTTGTTTTTTTGCTGAAGTTGTTGTAATGCTACATCAATTGCATCTTCATCTTTACAATAAATAACGATTTCTGTATTTGCAAAAAGTTTGATTTTTTCATTAATCTTGGCTGTAGTATTTTCAAAACCTTCGTTGTGTGCTTCGCCGATATTTGTAAAAATTCCAATG
The DNA here is from genome assembly GCA_031360765.1 of Chitinophagaceae bacterium. Taxonomy (GTDB): domain Bacteria; phylum Bacteroidota; class Bacteroidia; order Chitinophagales; family Chitinophagaceae; genus Ferruginibacter. Next base: position 9,970 of record JANMBZ010000143.1, on the reverse strand, counting down.
GTTGGTTTAATTATGTTTTCAAGCCTTTCCATTTCACCGGTCATAGAAATACCTGCTTCAAAAATACCCAGTGTATTTGCTGCACTCATTTGCCATACACTTAGCGGCACGCCAATTTGTGAGTTGTAACTTTTAGGACTACGTACTATATTAAAATCGCTTTGCAACAACTGATACAGCCATTCTTTTACAATGGTTTTGCCATTGCTGCCGGTAATACCAATCACCGGCAGTGTAAACTGTTGCCTGTGAAAAGCAGCAAGGGCCTGCAATGCCTGCAATACTGCCGGCACCTGCAAAAATGTTGCAGTGGTAAATTGCTGCATATCTGTTTCGGTAAAATGTTCATCTACCACAAAATACTGTACACCTTTATTGTACAAGTCTTTAATAAAAAGATTGCCATTTCTACGTTGACTCCCTAAAGCAAAAAACAGGGATGTAGATGGAAATAAAAGTTTGCGGCTGTCTAATAATATATGCTGAACGAAGCCGCTATCATTTTTTGAAAATGTGCTGGCATTAATTACAGATGCTATTTGCGAAATATTGTACAATAAAAATTATTTGAATGTTTTCTTATTCCCTAAAATCATCAGGAACACCTTTACGCTGGTTATACATTGAGTAAAAAATTGACCCCGAAATACAAACCACAATCACCAGCAGCGAAACCCACACTGGCATGTGCACCCATTTTTCAACCAGCATTTTTGCCCCAATAAATAATAATACAATGGCAATGCCCTGCTGCAAATAATCGAATTTACTGGCTGCCCCTCTTAACAAAAAGAAAAGGCTACGCAAACCAAGCACTGCAAAAATATTGGATGAATAGATGAGCATTTTTTTAGACGGATCTGGAATTATTGAAAACACAGCCGGAATAGAATCTACTGCAAATACAATATCAATAAGCCCCAGCATAATTACTACTACAGCCAGATTGGTAAAATATGCTTTGCCGTTGTGATTGATTATAAAACGCCCGTTGGCTTCCACATTAGTTATACGAATAAATTTTTTCAACATGCGGTAAGCCCAGTTTTTTTCGGGATTAAACTCTTCATCTTCGTTACTGGTAAACATTTTAATACCGGTATAAACAAGAAATGCCCCAAAAATATACATCACCCAATCGAACCTGGCAACCAGCTCACTGCCCAGTGCAATAAAAATTATCCTGAAAACAATAGCCATTAAAATACCCAACAACAATACCCGGGAATAATTTTTAGGCTGAACTTTAAAAAATGAAAAGATGATGATGAACACAAAAATATTATCGATGGATAATGACCATTCCAAAAGATAAGCAGAAATATAGGATATAGCATCTTCTTTGCCATTACCACCATCATTTTCAAAAAAAATAAATACACAAAAAGCGAGTGAAAGCACTACCCAGAAAATGGTTTGTATCAAGGCTGTTTTGAGGCTGATGACCTGATTTTTTTTACTTAATAAGCCCAGATCAAAAATCAATGCAAGTACAATTACTGCACTAAAAACAATATATATCAACTGTGTTTTATCCATTTTAAATAACTGTGTATTTTCTTCTTCTTATAAATTGAAAAACAAAAGCAAATAACAAAACCAATATAACCGGCCCCAGCGTGTTAATTATTTGCCAGGTACTTTTTTGTGCAGTAACCTTTTTGCTATCAAGTAAACGCAAAGTGTAATCTTTTGCTTTGGCTTCGGATAAGCCAGAGGAATTCAGCAAATAGTTTAAGCAATTCTGCAAAAAATCTTTATTGGCAAACTGATATTGATATTGAGAGCCGACTGTTAAAGGATTTACGCCCATTGGCAATGGTTCGTTTTTAGAAACGCTGTTTAAAACCATATCGCCATCTGCTACAATAATTATTTTATTTTCTACAATACTTTCCGGTATATACATGGCGCCGGATTTTTGTAAACTGTCGTTCATCGCCTGTGATAGCCTGTTCTTAAAAAGAGAGGAAAACTTACCTTCAAGCAAAACTGCTACTGGTATATTTGCTCTTTTAAACTTGTCACTTTCAGGCTCGTTTACATTTTGTGTTCCACTTATTAATGCAGGCGTAGCAATAGTTTTAGAGTTAGCTGATGAACTTAAAAGAATTGTTTTTTTAATGCCTTTAACTTCAATAGTATCTATAGAATTTACAAACCTGCCACTAACCAATCCTAAGTTTTTATTTATCAGGTGATTTGATTTTGACTCAAACAACGGAAAATAATTCCAGTGTAAAAAATCAAACTGGCCATTGCCATTAACATCAAAAGGCAAAAAATCGCACTGCAAATCCATTACCAGATCGGCATTAATTCTTGCTCCGTATTTAAATAACAAATCGTTTAATTCTAATGCTCTGTCATAAGCAATTACTTCATTCTTAATCCGCAGGCTATCCATTTCAGCATTTAATTCATCAACAAACATCAGTACCTTACCTCCCCGCATTACAAACTGATCAATTTTTAATTTTTCATCTTCTGTAAATTTTTCGGTTGGCTTTATTAATAGTAACAACTTAAATGTATCAGGTATTACAGGCAGTTTAGTTAAATTAAATTGCTGCAAATTATAATCCTGCCGCAATACATTTTCTGCCAGGTCATAAATCCGTACATCCTGCGGCTCGCCATTACCAACTGCATAAGCAATCATCGGTTTATTAGTTTGCGATGCTTTAAATATTGCATCTGCAAATTTATATTCCATCAAAGCTTCGGCGCTATTCAAATCTTTCATTGCATCTGCGTAAGACTTTTTTACATCAATACCTTTTTGCTCAAACAATATTACAGGTAAAACAGTTTCTTTATAATATACAAGTGCAACCGGGTAAACCAATTGCTGCTGCTCCCCAGCTTTTAATTGCGATTTTAAATTAATTGGAAACAACCCGGCGCTGGTAAGACTATCGCCCCACTTTACATTTGTACCTTCCACCGTTTCATCAGGACTTATAAAACGGTATTGCAATTTTTTACCGGCAACCTCTTTAAACTCACTCAACAATTCGCCAGTACTGTTGGCTAATTTTTTAAACCCGCTGGGGAAATCTCCTGTTAAAAAAACATCAACCTGCACTACCTCATCTAATTTTTGTAATACTTTTTTTGTAGGGGTAGAAAGTGTGAATCGTTTTTCATTGGTAAAATCTATACGGGTATGATACAGTGATGCAAGCCAGTTTACAGCACCCAGCAGAACTATAGTTATCAATAACCAAAGTTTACTCTTCCATATTTTATTAAAAATGTTCATTTATTTTTTATGGAGATTTTTTACAGTTGCCAATAAGAAAATAAAAATTATACTGATAAAGTAAATAAGATCTCTGCTATCTAACACACCGCGGCTAATGCTGCGGTAGTGAAAATCTATACCCAGCATTTCAATGTAATAATCTAACCCGTTTGCAAAAAAAGGCAGTTTGCTGAGTGCATTAAAACCAAAATATAAAATAAGGCAACTAAAAGCACTTACTAAAAAAGCCACAACCGCATTGTTTGTAAACCCACTGCAGCAAAGGCTTATAGCTGAAAATACAGCAGCCAGTAAAAACAGGCCAATATAACTGCCCAATATGCCACCACTATCAATACCTCCCTGTGTACTTAAAACTTTAATAGTGATGATGTAAATTATGGTAGGTAAAATAGCCAGCAATAAAATAACCAGAATTGAAAAATATTTCCCCAGCACAATTTGCCAGGCAGATAATGGTTTTGTTTTAAGAATTTCGAAAGTACCTGTGCGGAATTCATCAGAAATTGAACGCATGGTAATTGCAGGCACCAGAAACATCAATATCCACGGTGCCAGTTCAAAAAATTTATCTAAGGATGCATAGCCAAATTCAAAAATGCTGCTATCCTGCAGTATAAACAGAAATATGGCGTTGATAAGTAAAAAAAGTATAATAGCAATATAACCGGTAAGATTGCTGAAAAACTGGTTTAGTTCTTTTTTAAAAATGCTTAGCATGAATTTTTAGAATTGCTGCAATTTACTATATCAGCAGTTAATATAACCCTAATAACTGTATTTTCAGATTAAGTATAAAGCAGCGTAATTAAAATAGAGTTTGTCTATCTAAGTAATAAGCAACTAAAACATTGTTGCTCATAAAAGCAGGTCGTTACAGGCAAAACTAACTATTTACCAATACCAAGTGCAAAGGCTCTGTCATTTATTGGCAGAGCTTTCTATTTTAGCCCCATTTGCATCTGCAAATTTTTACTGCAAAAAAAATTGGCACGCTTTTTTTAGTACCTATTAAAACTCTATAAATATGAAAAAAATTATTGTAATACTGTCAATCATTATTATTGGTTTACAGTCGCAAGCGCAAAAGGTACCCATTATAGTACCACCACCACCACCAGGAGTACGTACGCCGCCACCACCACCGGGTACAAAGTTTGTAGTTGTAAAACCGGGTCACCGTCATCACCATCCTTATCGTGCCGGTTACTACTACAAAAACGGCAAATATTATAAAAGAAGAAAGCATTAAATAAAAGGAAGTTTTTTAAAATACAGGTAAAGCGGGGATTTGTTTCCCCGCTTTTAATTTGCAGAAAAAGGCGGGTGTTAATTTATGGATTATTTACAAGGTTGCATCTCAGCAAAAATATAATTATGAAAAAAACACTGCTATTGCTATTTGTATGTGCCTCTTCTACACATATTATAGCACAAAAATTAACAACCGAAAAAGCTGAAAAGCCGGTTCAATCTGCAATACCAGCTAATGATGTTGCGCCACCGCCTTTACCACCGGAACCTCCAATTGTTCCACCGCCACCACCACCACCTCCTCCGCCGCCGCCACCTCCGCAACTTGAACAGGTAAAATTTACACCTCCTGTTATTGTAAATGATAAGGGTTACAATTTATCGGTTCATTATTACAATGGGAAGAATTTGGTATATATGAAGAAAAACGGAGTGGCAGAAAAAATTTCGATGGACAAGTGGAATGCAAACAGATCTTTTTATGAAAATAAATATGGACAATTGCCTTCACCACCTCCTCCACCACCGGCACCGATAGGACCACCTCCTCCACCGCCGGCTCCACCAGCATCGCCCATCAATTAACAACATAAAAAATGCCTCCCAAAAATGGGAGGCATTTAAATATTTTTTAAAAAAGATTACACTGCAAAGCTTTCGCCACAACCACAACTACGGCTGGCATTGGGATTATTAAAGTAAAATCCTTTGCCATTCAAACCATCACTAAATTCCAGTTCAGTATTTACCAGGTATAAAAAGCTTTTAAGGTCACACACAATCTTAATTCCTTTATCTTCAAAAACCTGGTCCATCAGTTTTACTTCGTTATCAAAATCCATTTTATAACTCAAGCCACTGCATCCACCTCCAACAACGCCTACTCTTAAAAAATGAGTATCGTCTCCGGCAACACCTGCTTCTTCCATCAGTTTAATGACTTTGGTTTTGGCTTTATCTGAAATGAAAATAGAATTATCAACCCCAATACCCCCCCCGCCCCCTGAAAGGGGAGCTTGGGTCTCTGCGGTTACAGAGCTAATTATAGTATTTGAAGTCGCACTGTTCATGTAAATAAAAATTCTTTAAATTATCGTACTGCTCAGTTCCCCCTTCAGGGGGCGGAGGGGGTTTTTAATGCACCACACTCTCCTCAAACTTAATTTCTTCCAAACCGTTTTTAACACGGTAATCGTTTATAGCCGATTTGATGGCATCTTCTGCTAAAACACTGCAATGTATTTTTACAGGAGGAAGATTTAATTCTTCCACGATGTCCATATTATCAATCTTCAACGCTTCATCTACGCTTTTTCCTTTTAGCCACTCGGTAGCTAATGAAGAAGAAGCAATAGCAGAGCCGCATCCAAAGGTTTTAAATTTTGCATCGGTTATCATACCTGCATCATCTACTTCAATCTGAAGACGCATTACATCCCCGCACTCAGGTGCCCCAACCAAACCGGTACCTACATTTTTTGCACTTTTATCCAGCGTACCCACATTTTTTGGATTCTGGTAGTGATCGATTACTTTTTCTGAGTATGCCATAATATTTGATTTGAAAATTTGAAAATTAAATGATTTGAAGATGATACAGAGCCGAACTAATTTGAAGCCATCTTCAAATCACCAAATTAGTCAATCATCAAATTAGTGTGCTGCCCACTCAATCGTACTCAAATCAATTCCCTCTTTATACATTTCCCAAAGCGGACTCATTTCTCTTAGCTTCAACACTGTTTCGCTTATTGCTTTAATGGTGTAATCTATTTCTTCTTCGGTTGTAAAACGGCTTAAACCAAAACGTAAAGAACTATGTGCCAGGTCATCGCCTAATCCCAATGCTTTTAAAACGTAGCTTGGTTCTAAAGAGGCAGATGTGCAGGCCGATCCGCTGCTTAATGCAATATTTTTATTAAAGCCCATCAGCAAACCCTCGCCCTCTACATGCTTAAAGGAAATATTGGCAACATGTGGCAAACGATGTTCGCTACTGCCGTTTACATAAGCTTCTTCTAATTTTAATAATTCAGTTTGCAGGTGGTCACGCATTTTGCTGATGCGTTTGCTGTCTGCTTCCATATCCAGCATACAAATTTCGCATGCCTTTCCAAACCCAACAATGCCCGGCACATTTAAAGTTCCGCTACGCATACCACGTTCGTGGCCGCCGCCATCCATTTGTGCAGTAACTTTTACCCTTGGGTTTTTACGGCGAACATACAGTGCACCAACACCCTTAGGGCCGTACATTTTATGTGCTGTAAAAGCCATCAGGTCAATACCATCTTTATTAACATCAACAGGTATTTTACCCACGGCCTGTGTGCCATCAGTAAACAACAGAACCCCGTGCTTACGTGCAATAGCGCTTATTTCTTTCATCGGCATTACCACACCAATTTCGTTGTTGGCATACATAATGGCTATCAGAATAGTTGTAGGTTTAATGGAAGCTTCCAGTTCTTTCAAGTCAATTAATCCATCTGGCTGAACCTGTAAATAAGTTACTTCTCCGCCGCTTTTTTCAATATGCTTGCAAGTGTCTAAAACTGCTTTATGCTCGGTAGTGGCAGTAATAATGTGGTTGCCTTTGCTGGCATACATTTCATACACACCTTTAATACCCAGGTTATCGCCTTCGGTAGCACCTGATGTAAAAATAATTTCTTTAGGATCGGCACCAATCAGTTTTGCAACCTGCTCACGGGCATAATCTACCGCTTCTTCAGCCTCCCAGCCAAAAGGGTGGTTACGGCTGGCCGCATTACCAAAATGCTGCAAAAAATACGGCGTCATGGCTTCCAACACCCTGGGATCCATAGGTGTAGTAGCGTTATTATCTAAGTAAATGGGCAATTTCAACATAAAATCAATCTGTTTAGTTTCTGTTCTTTATAACGCAAATTTACTGCAAAAGGTTCTATTTTAGCGATTCCATTTAAGTGAGGCGCTTCATTTTACTTATTTCGTAAACTAACGCCTGAAAATTTAATTTTATGCTTAAAACAGAACATATTGGTATTGCTGTAAAAGACCTGTCAATTTCTATTCCGTTGTTTGAAAAACTGCTGAATAGTCAGTGCTATAAGACAGAACTGGTTGAAACCGAAAAAGTAAACACTGCTTTTTTTAAAAAAGGCGAAACCAAGATTGAATTATTGGAAAGCACCGATCCCAACGGAGTAATTGCAAAATTTATTGAACGTAAAGGCGAAGGGCTGCACCATATTGCTTTTGATGTAGCCGATATTAAATCCGAAATGCAACGCCTGCAAAGCGAAGGTTTTGTTTTATTGAATGAAGAACCAAAACCCGGAGCAGATAATAAATTGGTTTGCTTTCTTCATCCAAAAGGAACAAATGGCGTACTGATTGAATTGTGTATGGAAAAAAAATAGCCCGTTACATGTATGCAACGGGCTTTATTCATTTTTTTGTTTTATTTAACTGCCAAAAGATCTACAAATTCAATTACAGGGTCATTTGCCAAAAGCTCAGCAGCATTGGCCATTAATGCCGCTGCAATCTGGCCCTGCAAATGTGCACTTCTGCCGTCTTCAGTCTCAAACGTATCAAAAATACCAAAGGTATTTTCGTTTATTTTAAGGCCATACCATCTGATGGTAGCAGGCTCTGCTTCTGCCAGGGGCAATGCAGATTTCAGAAATTCTGCTACAACTGTTTCCTTGCCAGGCTTAGCTTCTACCCTGGCTAATAATGCAAACTTTTCCATAATATTTTTTTTAAGAGTGATAAAAATATAATTACGGATTTTTATTAGCTTCAGTTGTTATAGTAAGAAAGGATTTTCCATTTTCTCTTCTCCCAAAGTTGTAGTTGGCCCATGCCCGCTGTAAACAACCGTTTCATCAGGCAGCACAAACAATTTTTCTTTGATGTTCTTTATTAATTGCTCATGATTGCCGCCCGGCAAATCGGTGCGGCCAATGCTTCGGTTAAACAATACATCGCCACTGATGATAAAATTTTGTTTTTCGCAATAAAAGCAAATATGGCCGGGCGAGTGGCCTGGGGCTTCAATAACTCTTAATTCATCGGCGCCCAACTTAACTATATCGCCTTCTTTTAAATAAATATATTCACCCACATAATTATCAAAAGGCATATTATACATCAAACCCGATGTGGGTGCATAATCCAGCAGGAGTTTTTCTTTTTCATGAAGTTGAAGCGTTAGTTTGTAAGTTTCGGCAACAAATTTATTTCCAAAAACATGGTCTAAATGGCAATGGGTATTAAGCAGCATCCATGGCTTTAAACTGCTCTGTGTAATAAAGGCTTTTAGCTCATCTTTTTCTTCAGGAAAATAGCAGCCAGGATCTATAATCAGGCATTCATTAAACTCATTATACAGTAAATACGTATTTTCCTGTATGGGACTGAAAACAAAGGATTTAACTTTTAACATTACTGGTTTTAAATTGTTTTTTAATGATTAGTCTGAATAAAGTAATTTTAATACTCAATGTAAATTTTCAACTTTAATATATGGCGAAGTTCAGCAGAATATCTCTAATTTCCTTTTTCCTTTTGGCGGGCAGTTATTTTGCCGGTGCACAGGTAAACGCAGTGGAATTTGGTAAAAACAGGGTTCAGTTTAAAAAATTCAAGTGGAGTTACTATCAAACCAAAAACTTTAATATTTATTATCACCAGAATGGTGAGGAACTTGCCAAATTTATAGCACAAAGTGCCGAAAAAGAATTACCGCAAATGGAAGCCGCAGCCGAATACAGCTTGCAGCGCCGTGCCAATATTGTGTTGTACAACGATTTTGCCGAAATGCAGCAAAGCAATATAGGATTGGGCATTGAGTGGCAAAATACAAGCGGCGGTACCAAACTGGTTAATAATAAAATGGTTGTTTATTTTGAAGCCGACCATCAAAAACTACGTTTACAGGTACGCCACGGCATTGCACAAATTTTAACGGAGAACCGTTTGTTTGGTGATGATATTGGCGAAGTGGCAGGTAACCAGGCGCTGCTTGATTTACCTAAATGGATGACTGATGGATACATGAGTTATCTGGCGCAAAACTGGAGTACTGAGCTTGATGATGAAATGAAAAGCGAAATACTGAGCGGCAATTACAGCAAGTTCAGCAAGTTTGCTTTTAAAAGGCCCGAAATTGCAGGCCATGGTTTTTGGTATTATATAGAAGAGAAATACAAAAAAGAAAACGTAACCTACCTGCTTTACCTGGCCACGGTTTATAAAAATTTAAACAAAGCCTGCATGCAGGTTTGTAAAAAGAAATTTAAAGATGTGCTGGCCGATTTTAGGGAGTACCAGGATGAAAAATACTCTAAAGACGTTACAAAAAGAAAACCTTATCCCAAAGGAAGTTATGTGGATGGTTTTGATATTTCGCCCCGGCTGGATTACTTCAGATTTAATGTATACCCAACCAAGAGCAAG
>JANMBZ010000124.1:0-15245 GCA_031360765.1 Chitinophagaceae bacterium | reverse complement strand
ACTGGAGGTGCCGCCATTTTGGTAACCGTATGCTTCGCCACTAATGGCAGGTGGCACGCCTCTGTAAAATATGGTAAGCGAATCAAGCGTACCGGTTAAAGCGATAGTTGCAGGAAAAGTAAGTTGTATTATTTTGTTAGTGCTCCATACAATATTGCCTGCAGTAAGTTTAGCGCCGTGATATTTTACGGAGTCAATAGAATGTACATTATTAAAATCGAAAGTGATCTGGCTTACATTATCAACCCTGGTTGTAAAATATGTGGTTACATTACCACGTATGTATTTTACGGGTGCAGTTGTTGAGGGCGAGTCGGGATGTATGCGCCAGTTACAGCGTTGATAAACCACATCAATATTACTGCCCTGGCCCGATACCAGCGATGCAGCTGTGGATTTGTTGTGAACGGGATGATAAAAAAGATCATTTTTTTGTGCAGTAATTGTAGTGCTGACCAACATGGCCATAATTAAAAAACATAAAACAGGTGTTAAAGTAAATTTCATATTGTTTTGTTTAAGGGGTGATAATGCAGCAATAAATATAGGGTGATATTAAATAGTTTGCAACCAATATTTTAGTTTTCTTTCTCTGCAAATGTTTACATAGCTAAAAAATTCAAAGATTTAAAAAGGGTATTTTATATGTTGCTGAAATCAGCTTTTGACACTCGTTCTTTTTAAACTATTTTTACCACTATAAAATATTTGAATGCAGACAATCACCGATGAGATAAAAGATTTTTTTTCAGGCTTTTCAAAAGATAGTATCATGGCTATTGATAAGCTGCCACAGGCGGGCAGTGAGCGCCATTATTTCCGCATCCACACTACTGATAAAAATTTTATTGCAACCTACGGTGCTAATTTAAAAGAGAATGAATCTTTTATTTATTTCTCAAAGCATTTTAAGAAGAAGAACCTGGCTGTGCCGGAAATATTATACATCAATACCAACAGAAATATTTACCTGCAGGAAGATTTTGGTGATGTATCGCTTTTAAATAAACTGGAAGAGAGCGGCTACTCAACAGCAGTGTACGAACTGTATAAAAAAAGTTTAGCGCAGCTAGCACTTTTGCAGGTAAAGGGCCACGAGGGACTGGATTACAAAAAATGCCTTACCAACACATCTTTTGGTAAACAGGCCATCATGGCCGATCTGTTGTATTTTAAATATTATTTTCTGGATGCTTTGCGGCAGCCTTACGATAAGCAAAAACTAATTGATGATTTTGAAGCATTGAGTAACTATCTCAGCCACACCGAGTACAAATATTTTATGTTTCGTGATTTTCAGAGTCGTAACATAATGGTTACGCAAGATGATGCTGTTCATTTTATAGATTACCAGGGCGGCATGAAGGGGGCACCGCAATATGATGTGGCTTCTTTATTATGGCAGGCAAAAGCAAATTTACCGGACGATTGGAAGCAGCATTTACTGGAAGATTACATGAACGCTTTTGAAAAAGTGGTAGAAGAACCGATTGATAAAGATATTTTTCGCAGCCAGTATAATGGGTATGTACTCATTCGCTTGTTGCAGGTGTTGGGTGCGTATGGTTTCCGTGGTTTGTTTGAACGCAAAGCACATTTTTTAACGAGTATACCATTGGCACTTCAAAATTTAAAATGGTTTGTACAAAATCAAAGTGTGGGTATTGCAGTACCAGAATTTAAAAAAGTACTGGAACTTTGCATCAGCGATAATGTTATTCAGGAATTTACGCCCTTACAGGCAAATGATGATACACCACTGCTGATAACGATAAATAGTTTTTCTTTTATTAAAACAGGTTATCCAAAAGACGAAACAAAAAACGGAGGCGGTTTTGTTTTTGATATGCGTGGGATATTAAACCCGGGCAGGTTTGATGATTACAAACATTTATCGGGCCTTGATAAACCAGTGAAAGATTTTTTAGAACAACAAACCAGGATGCCTGATTTCTTAAACAGTGTGTATAGTATTGTTGATATTTCGGTGGAGGATTACATTAAAAGAGGCTTTGAACATTTGACAATAAGTTTTGGTTGCACCGGAGGCCAGCACAGGAGTGTGTATGCAGCGGAAGCACTGGCAAGGCATTTGAGAAATAAGTTTAAGGTGAAAATAAATTTAGCACATACAAATAGAGACAATTGGAAAACATCCATTCCGCAATAATTTTTTCGGCCGGCTTAGGCACCCGTTTTAAACCATGGACCGACTCTCACCCCAAGGCCCTTGCCTTAGTCAAAGGCAAATCTTTATTGCAGCGCAATATTGAATACCTCCAGCGATATGGCATTACAGACGTAGTTGTAAACATCCATCATTTTCCACAACAAATTATTGATGCTATTAAACAAAATAATGGATGGGGCAGCAATATCATCATCAGCGATGAAAGTGATGAAGTATTAGAAACGGGCGGCGGTTTAATAAAAGCAAGGCATTTGCTGGATAATGGTAAACCATTTATTTCTTTAAATGTAGATATACTTACAAACCTGGACTTGAATAAACTAATGGCTTTTCATCAGCAACACAAACCATTGGTTACATTTGGCGTAACAGATAGAAAATCCTCCAGGGTTTTATTGTTTGATGATGACAACCGTCTTTGTGGATGGAAGAATTTGCAAACCGGCGAAGAAAAAATTTCAATCAATAAACCTAACCTTGTCCAAAAAGCATACAGCTGTGTAGTAATTTATCAACCCGAAATATTTTCTTTGATAAAACAGAAAGGAAAATTTTCAATCATGGATAGTTATCTTGAACTGGCAGCGGAGCATGTTATTCTCGGGCACGATCACAGTGGCGATAAATTAGTTGATGTAGGCAAACCAGAAAGTGTTGCCATTGCAGAAAAACTATTTAGTTAGCATCCGTTGGCGCATCAAATGATTTTTTATTTTCTTCTTTAGGCTTGATTCCAAAATTATAACGGAAAGTTAAACCCAATCTTCTTGTATCGTTAACCCGCTTACCTGTTGCATTTACAGTGCCTTGTTGTAGGCTGAAAGATACCTGGTTGGTGTGTAACAGATCGTTTACTGAAAGAATGATATTTGCTTTTTTCTTTAAAATGCTTTTATTAGCAGAAACAAATAAACCTCCAAAAGTATTTAGCTCATACAGATTTTGCAAACCTTTAGTTTTTAAAAATCCCTGCATGTTAACAGTAAATGTTTTTGTTACCTTAAATTCCTGAAACATAAAAAAAGTCCAGCTTCCACGTTTGTAATCTAATGGAAGGCCCTCGTAAAAACCCGTGTAATGGTTATAATTATACAAAGCTCCCACATAAAAAAAATATTTTCCGCCGGGCGGGATACCACCAATCACTTTTGCATAAAACTCTTTGTTGCTTCCCAGGTTATCATAGGTTCGGTAGGCAATTTTGCTGCTGCTATCCTGGTATGTAACATTACTGAAAATATCTTTTGTATTATTAATGCCCAATGCAATTACCGGTATGTTATCAAAAGTTACATTCAACTCATAATTAGTAGTAAACTGCGGTTTCAATTTTGGGTTGCCAACATCAAAAAGATACTGATCAATTAACCTTGGATATGGATTAAGCAATTCATAATATGGCCGCTTAATGCTCTTTCGATAAATAGCATTGCCCATCAACGGCGATCCAAACATTTTAAAAAGCTTGTGCTTGATAAACAGGTAAGGAAAAACATCGGTACGCCTGATTGATAAAGTTGTGTCTTTAGGTATCGTTTGTTGGCCATTTATATCCGTTGTTTCAAGCCGTAGGCCTGGCTTGATTGTAAAGCCTGCAAATGTTTTTGAAACCTGTAAATACGCCCCAGTAATTGTTTCTTTATAGTTAAATGTATTTGTCTGAAATGCATCAGCAAATTTTATATTGTTGCCTGTATCTTTTATATAGTTTGAACTGTTTTTACTGGTACTGATTGTGGCTTTAAAACCTGTTTCAATGGTTAATAATTTTTTCAGCTTAAGCACAAGATCGGTCTGCAGTAAAAAAATATTTTTATCATTATTGTTAATACCATCGCCACTTACGTAGGGCTTTGCCGGTAAGTAATAATTGGTTTTATAAAACTGTGTATTGCGGTTGCCGTAATAACTGTAATCAAATTGTGCCGTCCATTCGCTACCAAGTGAATCAATTTTATATTTTGTTGAAATGTTATTACCTGCGTAAGTTGTTTTATTGCTACCATTAATATCCGAAACATTTTTTCCAAACACCGTTGGTGATGGAAATTTGCTGATATCAATTGAGCTAACAGCAAAGCTTTTACCCTTTGTATAACTCAAACGTAAATCGTATGCAACGTTAAACTTTGGCGTAAACTGTACATCAATTCCTCCGTTCAGATAGTTATTGGTTGTTGGGTATGTTGTGTAAGATTGCTGCGCAATTAAACCTGAATCTTTTTTAAATAATCTATCAGACTTCAGCTCCTCAAAATTATTTCTATCCGTAAATTGGTAGTTGAGATAACTGTTTATTTTTTGCGTTCCTTTATTAATATTAAAACCTGCTGTTTTGGTTGCATATACTCCCTGGAAGTAAGCAGCGTTCACATTGCCGTTGGTGCCCAGCTTTACACCCTTTTTTAAAACAATATTAACCATGCCGCCGGTACTGGCTGCATCGTACTTGGCAGATGGGTTTCGCAACATTTCAATTTTACTTACACTGCCTGCTGGCAGGCTTTTCAGCAGCGATGCAATATCTGCACTGCTCAGTTTCATTTCCCTGCCATTGATCATAATGGTTGCAGGCGTAGTACTTGCTAAATAAACATTACCATCCTGGTCCACAATGGCGCCAGGCGTTTTTTCTAAAACTTCGTATGCATTGGTGCTGCTGTTTGCCAGCACTTCAGCATCTACAATGGTTTTATCGTCTTCTTGTTTTATCAATGGTTTTTTGGCAACCACCTCTACATTGCCCAGCGTGGTGTTTTTTGTTTTTAAAATAAGCGTTGTGGAAAGAGGCTTATCAGTTATGGAAATAGTTTTCTCCATATTTTCAAAACTTACAGAACTCACCCTTAAAAAAAATTTAGAAAACGATGTAACCGTAAAACTTACTGCAGTATTATTTGCAACTTTACTGCCAACCAAAACAGTATCAGGTAAAATATAAAGCTGTAGCGTAACACTATTTAGGGTATCAGCTTTCGGAAACGTTGTAATTACTTTTAGTGTGGTGGTTTTTTGGGCAAAAGCCATGCAGACAAAAAATATCACACTGCAAAAAAGGAGTACAGTTTTTTTTATCATTAATAAAACCCTTTTATTGTTATTGCAAAGGGATATTTTAAAATGCAGTTTTAAATATTATATATCCGCCGACTTTTATTTCTCAAACAAATCTTTTTTATCAACCACTTTAACCTGCTTACCCACTTTAAGTGTTTTACTCACCACATCATACGGACCGGTAACAACCATATCACCCTCTTTTAAGCCCGAAGTAATTTCAATATTGTTGATATCCTGTATGTCGGTTTTAACTTTCACCTTACTCACTTTATTGTTTTTATCAATTACAAAACAAACAACTTCCAGTTCATCTTCCAATGCCGAAGCAGGCTTAACATTTGATTCATCCGTTTTTTTACTTTCTGTTTTCAGGCTGTCGTTTTTATCACGGGTAGTAACAGCGTTAATAGGTACACTCAATACATTTGCATGTGTCTTGGTCTGTATATCTGCGCTGGCACTCATTCCCGGGCGAAAAGGAAAAGTTCCCTTGCCTAATAAATCTGTATAACTCTCAGCCAAAATGCGAATGTAAACTTTGTACTGTGTTACATCGCTGCTGGTATTTGATAACGCATTTTGTGCCGCCGCACCATTATTGCTGCTGGCAATTTGCGTAACTATACCTTTAAATTTTCTATCGCTGTAAGCATCCACTTCCACCAATGCACTATCGCCTAATTTTACTTTTGGTATATCGTTCTCTCCCACATCAACCCTTATTTCAATTTTGCTCATATCTGCAATGCGTAAAATTTCGGTACCTACGGTAAAGCTGTTGCCCGATACACTCTCACCCTTTTTTACATTCAGTAAACTAACCACACCATCCCTCGGCGCAATAATCGCCGTTCTGCTTAAATCTTTATTCGCCTTTTGCAAACTTGCCTGCGCCGTTTGCACATTAGCACGTGCACTCTGCACATTGGCCTGGGTGCTGCGTATGCCTTGTTTGGCCGCATTGTAATTTGCTTTGGCAGCTTTTAAACTTGTTTCGGCAACATCCATTTCGCTGCGGCTTATTACTTTATCATCAAATAATTTTTTACTCCGGTCGTAAGCCCTTTGTGCCTGTTCCATTTGTGCATCTAATGCATCCAATGCTGCCTGCGCATTACTAACCTGCGCCTGCACACTGCTAACCTGCGCCTGCGATTGTGCCACACCACTGGCTGCCTGGCTGCGTTGTATATTATAAACATCCGGATCAATACGGGCCAGTAACTGTCCACGTTTTACCGTATCGCCTTCCTGCACATTCAGCTCGGTAATTACGCCGCTAATATCCGGACTCACCTTTACTTCATCCTCCGGGTAAATTTTTCCGCTGGCATTTACAATCTCTGTAATGTTGCGTTTCTGTACTTTTTCGGCAGTAACTTTTGTGCCTTCATCTTTACCAAATGCACCTGCTTTCGATAATATTACCAGCAATACCATCAAAGCAGCCAAACTAATTAAAATCCATTTAAGCTTTTTACTCATTGTTTATTTTTTTTGAGCCCGGCCACGAAGCTTTGTTCAGCTGCATTGGCAACGGCTGTTTATTAATTTCTACTCTTTTAGTAAAAGAGTAGAAATTAATCACTCTTGTACATTGTATCTTTATTAGGCTCCTTTAAATCAACATTACTTTTAATTTCATAAAAGGACTACAAATAATTATCCTCTTGGTTCCCCCTTATGGGGCGGAGGGGTGTCTTCTAAAACTTCAACCCCTCGCCTTTATAAAATTCCAGCACTTTCATTTTAAAAACATAATCAAACTGGTTCAATGCATTTTGCAGTTTTGCAGTAAATAAATTATTCTGGCTCGTAATCAGATCAAAAGTTCCCAGCATGCCCACATCATACCTTTTTTGTGCAAAGTAAAAAGTACGTTCTGCTGCCTCTAAACTTTTTTTACCGGCATTCAGTTTTTCCAAAGCTACCGTAGATGCGTTGTAAGCTTTGTATATATCCTGTTTCAGTGTTTGGTTATCCAGTTCTTTTTGCAGCTCCTGGTTGCGGATGCTGATTTTACTTTTTTGGTAATTGGTACGGGCACTCAGGCCATTAAAAATGGGCACACTCACAGTTAACCCAACAGTCTGGTTAAAATTTTGATTTATCTGCGAAAAAAATCGCTGATTTTTTGATGTGTAATTGGGGAAGGGGGCAAAAACATTATAAGGAGTTCCATTAACAACAACTTTACCAATAGTGTCATTAAAAAAAGTAACACCTGTAATTTCTTTTGCCCTGTTATTATAGCGGCTCCCCAGTCCTCCATACATAGATAAAGTGGGATACATGCTGCCTTTTACTGCCTCCGATGTTTTCTGTGCAGCTTTCAATTTAAAATCATTAAATTTTTGTTGGGGCATGTTGGCTGTTGCAAGGGTATAAACTGTTTCCGGCTGCAGGTCGGCCAGTTTTTCAACGAATATTTTTTCCGCTGCCGGCGTTTCAATTTCAAAGGGCGTTGCAGCATCAATAGCCATGTATGCTTTTATAGATAAAATATTTTGTATCACACTTCCCTTTGCTGTAATTACATTCGAGCTATCTATAGCAACCTGTGCTTCCAGGTTGGCTGCATTTATTTCAGGCAAATTTCCTGCATCAACAAGTTTACGGGTATTGCTTAATTGCGCCTGGGATTGCTGCAATTGTATGCCGGCAATTTTTTCCTGTTCCCTGGCAAGCAAAATCTGTAAATAAAGGTTTGCCACTGTTAAAGCAATATCATTTTTTAATTTATCGGTGTTGGCTTTGGCAGCCTGCAGTTCCCACTCGTTTGCAGCAATGGTATTGCGCTTGCTGAACCAGTTAAAAATATCGGCACTGCTTTGCAACTGCATATTGGCTGATAAATAACTCTGTGTAATTAAACTGAAAGTTGTAGGATCCTGGTTGCGGCCATTACTGAAAGCCGGCCCGCCACTAAAATTTAAATTGGGTAGCTGTCCGTATTTACTTTGCTTTAATGTAAGCGCGGCAATTTTACTTTGCAGGTCAACCTGTTTAATGGAAATATTATTAGCCATCGCATACTCAATACACTTAAGCAAACTCCACTTTTCCTGTGCCTGGGCAGTTGAGGCGGCTATCAATAAAGTGATGAGGGTTAAAAATTTAAAACGCATACAACAAAAATAATTCATCTGTATGTAAAACCTGTAAAACAATTGTACAAGCGGTAAAATGGCTTTTACAGATTAAAAAATTGCCTTTAAAGCATTTAAAATACAAAGAGTTATTTTATTGATTTTCCAATGGGGCTTCAGGTTTTTTCTTTAAAACGAAATAAAGCACAACAAAAACAGCCAGTACTCCCACACCGGTTAACGCTGCCTGCGGATCGGCAATAGTTATGCTGGTTGCTACAAAAAGGTATGCCAACATAAAAATTACAGGCATTAGAGGAAAAAATTTCATCTGATATATGCCCGTACCATTCAGATGTTTTGTTTTTTTACGAAACCAGAAAATGGTTGCACAACTTAATATCATTCCAAAACTATCCAGAAAAATGGTGAAGGTTAATATCTTTTCAAACTCCTGCGCAAAATAAAGGATGACTATACAAAGTGCAGAAAAAATAGTTAAGGAAAAAGTAGTTACGTTCGAGTCTTTATTAAAACGGGCGAAAATTTTTGGTAAACTTCCATCTTCGCCCATCGCATACATTACACGTGGATTGCTTAGCAGCGATCCATTAACATAGGCCAATACACCTAAAAAAAGAAAAGCTGAAAATGCAGAGGCACCACCGGTTCCAAAAATTCTTTCAATTACTACATAAGCAATTTCTCTTTCGCCTTTCATCTGGTTAAAACCAACTACATTAAAATAACTGAGGTTTACCAGCATGTACAAACCGATGATGATTAAGATACCGATAAAAATACCCCGTGGAATATTTTTAGAAGGATTCTGCACATCGTTGCCCAAATTGATGGTTTGCTGATAACCGCCATAGGTAAAGGATACAGCAATCAAACTCAAGCCAAGGCTTTTACCCCAATCAATCCAGGTAAAAGTATGTTCAGGTGTTATCACTGCTTTAGCCGCATCGTTTACAGCATATTTATCTGGAAAAAATAATGCTGATATTAAAACCACCACCATCGTTATTTTTATCATCATTAAAATATTCTGTGTAGTAGAACTGGTTTTTAATCCTTTTAAATTAATCAGGTAAAAAACAAGAATGGCTGCAGAACTCACGAGGGCTTTATCAATATCTGTCCAGTTGCCCGGAAACAATTTTAATAAATAACCACTGCCTATTAAAGCAACACCACTTATGCTTGCAGCATTGCTTACCAGTATAATGCAGTTAATGGCAAAGGCAATGCTGGGGTGATAAGCTTTTGCAAAAACTTTATAATACCCACCAGTTACGGGGTAGCGACTACCGATTTCTGCATAGGTAAGTGCGCCACACAATGCCACCAGGCCTCCAATAGCCCAGGCACTAAAATAAACGGAAGGAGAAATAGCATCTTTGGCACTTGTAGCCGCAGTTCTGAAAATGCCCATACCAATTACAAACCCAATTACAAGCATGGTAAGAGAAAACAGATTTAGTTTGTCCACAGGACCCTTTGGGTTACTTTTTGTTTGCATGGTTTGAAGATACTTTTTTTGCACAATATCCTGTGGAGATTTTTTATTGGTAGATTGCAATCATTCCATTTACATTTGCAGCGAATTTGGTTTTCGATGTCAAATCGAAATTAAAAGGGAATCCTGTTTAAATCAGGAGCTATCCCCGTAGCTGTAAAGGCGGCCCCACCTAACCTCCCCGGAGGGGAGGAACAATGGGGCTAATAACTTCAAACCACTGTTCTGAAATTCAGGATGGGAAGGTAAAGCCTGAGCCAGAAGACCTGCCGGTTCATAAACAATCATTCAAAGCTTTCGGGTGAAAGGCAGGAAATGTAATGGCTTACGGGCTTTTATATCTCTACATTTTTCCAGGAAGCAGTCACAAAAAAAATTTTTCAAAAATGAAAAAGAAAATTTTTATTGCGGCTGCTGTTTTACTCAGCAGTCAGTTGTACGCACAAACAGACAGTACAAAAAATTTAGATGAAGTGGTAATTACGGCAACTAAATTTCCCATCAAGCAATCGCTTACCGGTAAAGTAGTTACAGTAATAGATCAGCAGCAGTTGCAACGTAATAGCGGTAAATCGTTAACAGAAGTATTAAATACGCAGGCCGGTATTATTGTAAACGGCAGCAATAATGTGTTGGGTACAAATCAGGATGTGTACATGCGTGGAGCCGCTGCAGGCAAAACTTTGGTACTGCTTGATGGCGTACCGGTTTACGATGCATCGGGCATCAGCGGTGCTTACGATTTAAACCTCATCAATGTTGACCAGGTAGAAAGAATTGAGATTTTAAAAGGCAACCAATCTACTTTATACGGCAGCGATGCCATTGCAGGTGTAATCAACATCATCAGCAAAAAAGGAGGCGCAAAAAAAATTAATGCAACCGCCAATCTTGCGGCAGGCAGTTATAATACATTTAAAGGTACGGTTGGTTTAAACGGAACTGTAAAGAGCACCAGTTACAATGTACAGTACACCAAACTAACCAGCAAAGGATTTTCAACCGCACAGGATCAAACCGGCATAGGTAATTTTGATAAGGATGGTATGGATGAAAATGTTTTCAGGGCCAACCTCAGCCAGAAAATAAATGATAAATTTTCTGTACGTGCAAACACGCAATTAAGCAATTATAAAACCGATGCAGATGCCGGCCGGTTTACAGATGATGCAGACTATACCATCAAAAATAAAAATAGCCTGCTTGGTTTTGGTGCAGATTATACCATTGGTAAAAGCATTTTGCATTTCAATTATAATTACAACAAAATAAACAGAGTTTACCTGGATGATTCTGCAAGCAGGGGAGGTTTTTCTTATTACAGTAAAGGAGATTACACAGGCAAATCGCATTTTGCAGAACTGTACAGCAATATAGCCGTAACAAAAAATATTGATGTGCTTGTGGGTGCTGATTATCGCAACCATCTTAGCGAACAAAATTATTTTTCTGTAAGTGCTTATGGCCCTTACAGCTCAACACCTTTGAGCGATGATAGCGTAAAAGTAAACCAGTTTGGTGCCTATGCATCTTTAGTAGTAAAAAATATAGCAGGATTTAATGTTGAGCTGGGTGGCCGCTACAATAATTTTAATAAGTATGGCGATGTGTTTACTTTTTCTTTTAATCCATCTTATGTAATTAAAAATTCAATAAAAATATTTGGTAACATCAGCTCGGGTTTTAAAGCACCATCTTTGTACCAGGTTTATTCTGAGTATCATATTCCGGATACTTTAGGAGAACTTAATCCCGAAAAATCTTTGAGCTTTGAAGGTGGAGTTCAATATTATAAAAACAATGTTAAACTAAGAGCAGTTTATTTTAGCCGTACTGTTAAAGACAATATTGTTTTTTACAGCAGCGGTGCACCATTGTATAACAATTATTATATTAATGCCGATAAGCAAAAAGACAAAGGCTTTGAACTTGAAGCCAGCGTTAACTTTGGTAAAGTAACCCTTAACGCCAATTATGTAAACCTGGATGGTAAGATTGAAACCAAAAGTGGTGCAAAAGACACTTCGTTTTTTAACCTATACCGCAGGCCACGCCAAACCATTAATTTAAATGTAGGCATTGAGCTTTGCAAAAACTGGAATATGAATATTGGTGTACAAAGCATCAGCAAACGTTACGAAGCTGTATATGCATCAGCACCGGTTGAAATGCCTGCATATTACGTTTGGAATTTATACTCAACCTACAGCATCACTAAAAATATAAAAGCTTTTGCAGATCTTAAAAATATTACCGATGAAAAGTATTCTGAAGTAAGAGGTTACAACAGCCGCCGTTTTAATTTTATGGCTGGTGTAAATCTGAATTTTTAAATCTATTGTTGGCAAGGCGGTAATACGAAAAATAAATTTACATCTTATCAAAAACGTCTTACCGCCTTCCCGGCAAAATTGAACTTCGGCAAAATGTGTAAACACGAAGAAAAATATTGCCCCCGCTGCAACATTACTTTTGAATGTAAAGCCGGCACAATTATGCAATGCCAGTGCAGTGCTATACAATTATCGCTGGAAGAAAGAGTTTATGTAGAATCTAAATTTGAAGATTGCCTTTGCATTGATTGTTTACAGGCCTTAAAAAGCGAATATGTACTTTTTAAGGAAAAGCATATTTACAGGTAAATAAAGTAAAAATTTTAATTAAGTTGCCCCGGCTGGTATTTTACCAGCCGGGGTAACTTTTAATAAAGCATGGATAAGAAGGTTTGCCTGCTTTATTTTTAGCTGATTATCTTTGCGTAACTAAAACTTCGCACATGACGTTTGGCAATATTGCAATTAAAGAAATAATTACTATCAGCTTTACGCTTTTTGCTGTTATAGATATGGTTGGCAATGTTCCCGTGTTAGCCTCACTACGTGCTAAAATGGGTGGAGAGATCCGCTCCATACAGGCAACCATTGCATCGGGTGGGTTAATGATTTTGTTTTTATTTATCGGTCAGCAGTTTTTAGATATTCTCGGTTTGGATGTGCAATCATTTGCTGTAGCAGGTAGTATTGTAATATTTATAATTGGGTTAGAGATGGTATTGGGTATTGAGTTTTTTAAATCGGATGGCAACCCCAAAAGCGGGAGTGTGGTACCCATTGCGTTTCCGCTTATCGCAGGCTCCGGTACACTTACAACAATTATGAGTTTAAAAGCAAACTATTTTGATGTAAATATTTTGATTGGTATTTTAATCAATTGCATAGTTATTTACCTGGTGCTAAAATCGTTAAAGTGGATTGAAAAAGTTTTAGGGCCAAATGGAATGACGGTTATCAGAAAATTTTTTGGCGTAATATTGCTGGCCATTGCGGTAAAGATATTCGGTAGTAATTTTTCGCATTTGGGGAAATAGCCGTTAATCCGTTAATTGGTTAATTAGTTAATCCGTGTGGAGCTCAAAAAATCAGAAGTCTCGGCAATGTAAGCACATCTAAACGGATTAAGGATTTAACGGATTAACATAATGGCCTCGTAGTACAATGGATAGTATAAGGGCCTCCGAAGCCCCAGATCCAGGTTCGATTCCTGGCGAGGCCACTACACCCAAACCTATAAGGTCTTTCCACGCACAAAGCCGGGCTGCAGACCTGATAGGTTTTGTTACACCCTTAAAAACCCCAGCTCATACACCATCGGCTGCAGCTGTGGTTGCAATTACATCAATAAAAAAATAGCTGGTGGGTATCTATTAAAATATATGCTGTTATTATTTTAGTAAGTTGACTGCGCCTAACAGTAGAATTACCAATGTACAAGCACATTAGTACAAAAGTTTAATCAGGAAACCATCCGATCCCGATTGCTATCGGGAGGGATGTAATCCATGTCCGTCCGGCCAGGCGGGGATTTCGGGGACTCCTTTTTTGGTTCTCCAGAGCGAAGTCGAAGGATTGGAGAAGCAAAAAAGAACAATAGAAACAGCAAGCAGCTTTTATTTAATTACCATTTGCAAATGTTATCTTCTCCGCCTGGGTTCGGGTTTCACGAACTCAAATAGGGCAATACAAGAATTACAACCCTGCTATAGCAATCCCTTCCAGTTAAGTGGATCGAACAAACCATGCTCTTTTTCGCTCTCTATTATTTTAAAAGCCAGTTCTTTCATGGCTGCGGCATTGGGCGCATTGGTTGTTATACATTCAATCAGGTAAGCCCGTACACCGGCAGTTGTTTTTTCCATCTCGGCAAATGCCTTGTCTCTTTCTTCCACCGCTTTTTCGTATTTAGTTTTGGCAATATGTTCATCTAATGCCTTATCATTATATTCCTCAATAAAATTATCCATCTTTTGTAATTGTATGGCTTTAAATGCACTATCCACATCTTCAATATCTGCAAACATATCTCTATGCACATCTTTTAAGGTTTGTGTAATTGTCAGTTGTTCGGTTAAGGGCTGTGCCATCATCCAAACACGCAATGCATCATCATCATCATCCAGTATAAGCTCTTTAATTTTTTGATAGTACTGCATACAATTTGTTTTATGTTATAAATATAAAAGCCAGATATCAACATAAATTTAATGTTTTCTGTTATTATAAAAAATTACCAGTTTGGGGTATTGTTTTTTTAATTTATTGTTATTATTTTACATCCGTTCTCATAGTTGTGGTCATAAATAAGAACCGGGTTTCGGATGCCCGGTTCTTTCTTTCAAAAAATTAAAAGATCCCTTATCCTCTCCAAAAAACCACCCACGTTCAAGCATGAGATTTTTTTAAACAGTAATTAAACAAAGCAGGGGTAACAAATACCCCTGCTACTATTAACCTGTAAAAAAAATAAAACATGCCTGTTACACCGCCTTATCATTTAACCCCCGTTTGTAAAATTAAATGGCATTTTCCCTTTTTCAGGCCCCCGCCGGGCACAAAAAGCGGCTGCAGGGGTGCGGCGTAGTGTCAGCTTCGGTTGAAAGCTTGCGGCACCCCTGCGGCAGCCTTCCCCCACGGTTGAAAGCTTGCCGCACCCCTGCGGCGGGCCTTCACCAGCGGTTGAAAGCTTGCTGCACCCCTGCGGCGCCTTTTCAGCTTCGGTTGAAGCCTTGCCGTAGGGGTGCAACGGCTTTTTAGTTGTAAAATATTAAATATCAACACATTACATTAATACTCACATTCTAAAACTATATATTATGATAAATGCAATCAAGCTGGTAAACCTCCGCAATGCGGAATTTATACAGTTTATTAAAACCGTACTTGCCATTATACTCAGTAACGGGCCAGCCGCCCTTAATGTGCAGCCGCAATACAATGCGGTACAGGCCCTGCTGGCTATGTTGGAAAACCTCTTTATTACCGAACAGGCCAGTGCAATTACCGAAACTGTAGCCGAACTGGATGCCCGGCGGGATAAGGCCATTAGT
>JANMBZ010000104.1:0-2534 GCA_031360765.1 Chitinophagaceae bacterium | reverse complement strand
TGCAGCTTCAGCTTCCATAGTAGTTCCATCAGGTGTAACTAAAACTGAGGTCATTAAACCCAAAGAACCAAATCCCTGTGCAACGGTATCGCTCTGCACATCACCATCATAATTTTTACATGCCCACACAAAATTACCATTCCATTTTAATGCACTGGCAACCATGTCATCAATCAGGCGATGCTCGTAGGTAATGCCGGCTTCGGAGTATGCTGCTTTAAATTCATTCTGATAAACTTCTTCAAAAATATCTTTAAAGCGTCCGTCGTATTTTTTAAGAATGGTATTTTTTGTAGAAAGATATAAAGGCCATTTTTTGCTGAGTGCCATATTAAAACAACTACGTGCAAAACCATAAATACTTTCATCAGTATTGTACATGCACATAGCAACTCCGTCGCCTTTGTAATTGTACACTTCAAAAGTTTGTACTTCACCTGATTCAGGTGTAAAAGTCATGGTTAATTTTCCTTTGCCTTTTATTACGGTATCAGTAGCACGGTACTGATCGCCAAAAGCGTGACGGCCAACTATGATCGGTGCTGTCCAGTTGGTAACCAAACGTGGTACATTTTGCATAACGATAGGCTCACGAAAAACAGTGCCATCCAAAATGTTACGGATGGTTCCGTTTGGTGATTTCCACATTTGTTTTAGTTTAAATTCTTTCACACGGTCTTCATCAGGTGTAATGGTAGCACACTTGATACCAACACCACAAACCTTGATGGCATTAGCTGCATCAATGGTAACCTGGTCGTTGGTTTCATCACGGTATTCCATGCCCAGGTCGTAATATTGAATGGGAACTTCCAGGTAAGGAAGTATCAGTTTGTCTTTAATAAATTTCCAGATGATACGGGTCATTTCATCACCGTCTAACTCCACTACCGGGTTTGCTACTTGTATTTTGCTCATAAATAAATTAATTTATTGCCAAAAGTACGACAAACTGATTTTATTTAAATCAATCTAAATAAACTATTGCCGGTAATAATAACCTTGGTTTAATTGATTACATTTATGGCCACATCTTAATTAAATTAAAAATAAAAAATCATGACAACACAAGAAGTAGCAAACCGTTTTATGGAATTATCCAAAGAAGGTAAATACGATACTATACAAGACGAACTGTACGCAACGGACTGCGAAAGTATTGAGCCTGCGCATGCTTTAGCTGCCGGACTTGCCAATGCCAAAGGCATAGAAGCCATTAAAGAAAAAGGGAAAAAGTTTAATGAATCAATAGAAGAAATGCACGGCGGCTACACCGGCGACCCGATAGTGGCCGGCAATTATTTTTCGGTAGCCATGGGAATGGAGGCCACCATGAAAGTAGCTGGCAGAGTGAAAATGGATGAAATTTGTGTTTACGAAGTAAAAGATGGAAAAATAAGTAAAGAGCAATTTTTCTTTTAATCATTTTAAAAAACAAAGGCAATCAGTTTCAAAACCAATTGCCTTCGTTTTACTTTTTTACTACAAAAGCTTTAAAGGCCGCTTGATTTCTTCAACTGAAAATCACTGATCACCGAACCCATGTTCTCTATGAGTGCATCTCCAAACTCCGTTGTTTTTAAAAGTGTTGCACTGGTCATCAGGTTATAAAAATCAATAGTTACCTGCTTACGCATGATGGTAGCCTGCAAGGCAGACTCAATCAAATCTGCCGCTTCTTTCCAGCCAATATATTCAAGCAACATGCATCCGCTTAAAATAACTGATGATGGGTTCATACTGTTGGTGCCTGCAAATTTTGGTGCGGTGCCATGTGTAGCTTCAAAAACTGCATAGCCTGTTTTGTAATTGATGTTGGCACCTGGTGCAATGCCTATGCCGCCTACTTCTGCAGCCAGTGCATCAGAAATATAATCGCCGTTTAAATTTAATGTGGCAACTACCGAATAATCTTTTGGCGCAATCAAAATCTGCTGTAAAAAATTATCAGCAATCACATCTTTAACCAATAATTTACCTTCGTGCAGAGCCTTGCGCTGCACTTCATTTGCATGTGCTTCGCCATGTTCTTTTTTTAGTTCATCCCATTCATCCCAGGTAAAAGTCTGGTCGCCAAATTCCTGACGGGCCACTTCGTAACCCCAGGTTTTAAATCCACCTTCGGTAAATTTCATGATGTTCCCCTTGTGTACCAGGGATACCGATGGCAAATCATGTTCAAGCGCATGTTTAATGGCTGCTCTCACCAGGCGCTTGCTACCTTCCGAAGAAACTGGCTTTACACCATAACTGCTATCACCGGGGAAACGTATGTTCTTTACACCCATTTCCTCTATCAAAAACTTTTCAAACTTTTGTGCTTCTGCCGATCCGGCTTTCCACTCAATGCCTGCATAAATATCTTCGGTGTTTTCTCTAAAGATGATCATTTCTACATGCTCAGGATGCGTTACCGGAGAAGGAACACCTTTATACCATTTAACCGGTCTTACACAGGCGTACAGGTCCAAATCCTGTCGCATGGCCACATTCAGCGAACGTATGCCACCACCAATGGGCGTGGTAAGTGGCCC